>JANMUC010000638.1:0-1902 GCA_031391225.1 Deinococcales bacterium | reverse complement strand
GCATTGACAAACATCCAAATGCCGTACGCCTGGCAGGGTTTCGGAGAGTTTCGCCCATTTTCCTTTTTCGGTCACAACTGCCCTCCATTGCTCCATCACTTGCTCGAGTACATCTGGCGGCAAAGTCCAGAATCCTTGAGCGCCTTTGCACGGCACAGGTTGCTCGAGGGACACGTAATCCTCGAGTAACCAATGGTGTTGACCATCGGCAGCCCAAACCCGTTGGTCTTCTGGTATTTCATCGCCCCAAACCTCACGGACTCGAGCGACGGCGTAAATTCTGCTGACGAACGGGTACAAAGATTTCTCGAGCCAGGATTTTCTTAATTCCATGTTGTCATCGGGGTTAAACCAGTCGTCAGAATCATCTAAAACCGTGAAATGATCCCTGAACGCTTCGGCAAGTTTGGGATTACCGTACTCGCAATCCTCCCAGTATTCCTCGAGATTTGAGCCTTTTGGCATCGCGCCACCGTGCAATGCAATCAGTTGCCCGTGCATGAATTTTGGTAGACCCCAACCGCGATTCTCAAGCCGTTTGCGAAGCTCGTCCTCTTCCATCGCAAAACCCCAAGGTTGACGAAGGGTTAAACCTCGAATGATCAGGTTATTCACGGCTTTTTCCTTGAGATGCCCAAGGTTTTGCCCAATTCTGAAACCATTTGATCGCTTGCGATTGAAAGCTTTTGAATTGCTTTGTCGAGGTCTTCGGGCAAATCAATGTTTTGGGTGTCGCAAATCTCGAGTTGGTGCGCTGGTTTGCCGCCGTTGGTGATGCGGGCAGTCAAGATAAACGTGACATGGTTCATTGCTCGATCCTCTCAACTGATTTGGTAAATTCGTAAGAAAGCTTTGTTAGAGCTTTAAATCGCTGCATCTCGAGTTCCCGAATGAAAAATGCCAGTGTCTGAGCTGTTCTCTTTTCGGTGATCGCCTGGTCTTCGCCGTTTTTAATTGCTGTTTTCACGTCTTCGACCAACAGGTTTGCCAAGTCCAGCAAAGGATTTTTAGACTCAGGCATGAATTTCATTGGAATGCCTCGTTTGCCAGTTGCAACCCTGTGACTCGAGGACGGGTGAGAACGCCTTTAAACATGTTGCCATCCCAGTTGCTCGAGTCTGCGAATTCTCGGAGAATTAACTCGAGTTGCAAAACCCGTGATTCATACATATCTAACTCTTTTTTACGCAACTCTTGTATGTAAGACGAGTCTGAAATATCCTGGCGCAAGCGTGTGATTTCGGCGTCTTTGTCTTCGGGGGTCAAGTCTTCGTTGTCCTCGTCAAATTCGATAACCGTCTGGCACTTTTTGCAGTCTGGCGTTGTCCCAAACTTAAAACCTGCTGCCCGCACTTCACTGTTTTTGATTTGCTCGAGCACAAAACCTTGAGCGGTGTAATGCGCGAATTTCTTGGTTGTGATCGCGTCTGGTGCTTCCTCGACAATGCTGAGTGAGATACTTGACCCGCAATCAGGGCATTTGATGTTGTTCACTGGCAGGTTATCGGTTTCATCTTTCATGATCGCGCCCTTTAAAAACTCGAGTTTGAAGCTCGAGCAGTACCGCCCAGACTTTGCCGTACAAACGTGATCTAAAAACGCCTTGCTCAGTTGCGACAGCGTTCTTGAAGTTGTCGTAATCAACTTCAAGAATTAATTGTCGGACAACTGTTATCACATCGTCACGTTTGGCTTGAAGGCGAAAGCGGTAATCTGCTTTCACGTCTTCAATGATTGCCATGTCACTGCTATCAGAGTGTGGGAATATGTTTGTGTAAGTGCGTTTGAAATTCTCGAGGTCTTCATGAACTCGAGCGCGAACGGTCACAGTGCCTTTTTCTTTATCCCAAGGCTTTTCAACGATGCTGAAAAAACCTGCTGTTGTTGCAATCCACAAAGCTA
>JANMUC010000633.1:0-2727 GCA_031391225.1 Deinococcales bacterium | reverse complement strand
GAATCGGGATCAAGCACATAAACACGAAACACTTTTTCTGTTAAACCCAACTTGCTCTGATTTACCAGTTCAATGAAATACCCAGGAAGCAGCGAAGAGTTTTTGTACGAAATCATCTTTGCCAGTTGTCCGCCGTTCGGTCCTAACGTGGTGTCAGCTACGGTTTGTGGAATGGATAAGAGAATAAAAAGTCCAAAAAGTGAATGTTTTTTGAACATCCGAACCTCCAGTTGTTTCAACATTGATTTGGTTATTTTGCATTGCCAGTGTTTGCATAATGCCTACAGACTCGAGAGCTACGAGCTTTCAAATTCTACTCGAGCAGGAACGAAAAACTGAAGGTGTGAACAGAGTGGTGATCTTGGCATTGTGGACTTTGTAATGGAGTTGCTCGAGAATGCTTTAGCCTTGGATCAAAGCATTCTCGAGCTTGGAAAACATGACTGAAGCTCGAGTTATGGCACTCGAATTGTAAAAGCACCCAGCAACACTGAAACGGCTGAAGGGGTTTTTCCAGGCGTGAACACACCATTTCCAAGTTGTCCAGAATTGTCCTGCCCCCAACTTTGCAAAGTGCCGTCAGATTTCAGGGCAAGCGAGAATTGACTTCCTGCCGCTATGGCAACGATGCTGCCCACGTTTTCAACAGTCACAGGAAGACCTTGAGAGTTAACTTGGGTTCCATCGCCAAGTTCGCCGTAAGTATCAGACCCCCACGCCAGCATCGTGCCACTCGAGGTTAATGCCAGAGAATGGAAGTGCCCTGCGGCAATCGCAACGATTTGATTGGTAGTGTTCACCGCCACTGGAGTTGGTTTGTTCACTGTGACGATATTGTCGCCGAGTTGCCCCCCAAAATCCGAACCCCACGCCAGCACATTTCCGTTCGAGGTCAATGCCAGCGAATGATTGATACCTGCGACGATGCTGACAATACCTGTTGCATTTGTCACAGGTACAGGCAATAACTGATCCACGAGTTGAGCATTGTCCCCAAGTTGCCCGTCAACATCGAGTCCCCATGCCAGCATCGTGCCATCTGCTTTCAGTGCCAACGAGTGTTCAGCGCCTGCGGATATTGCCACAATCTCGCTCGCACCACTGACAGCAACTGGGGTTGGCTTGTCGGCTAGAGTGGCACTGTCTCCCAGTTGTCCTCGAGAGTTGTTGCCCCAAGCCAGCATTGTGCCATCAGACTTAAGTGCCAGTGAATAATAATATCCTGCACTGATGGCAATGATTCCCGTCGCACCACTGACTGTAACGGGTGTGGCTTTATCCTCGAGCGTAGCATCGTTGCCAAGTTGCCCACCCGCGTCATTACCCCATGCCAGCACCGTGCCATCTGCTTTTAACGCAAGTGAGTGGACGTAACCGGCTTCGACGGCAACAATGTCAGTTGCACCTTGCACTGCAACTGGGTTGAGTTTACTGAACAACGGGTCATCGTTGCCAAGTTGCCCACCTTCATCATTGCCCCAACTCAGCAGTGTCCCATCGGACTTGATTGCAAGGACATGAAAGCCACCAGCCGAAATTGTGGCTCGAGTTGGATGAAGTCCAAGGAAAATAGTTTTTTGCTTCAAAGGGTCTTGAACACTGCTTGCCGTAATTTGCACAACTCCGCCAGAACTCGAGTTTGGTGCAAGATACGTCACGCTGCTGCCCGTGTTGCTCGAGAGTGATCCGACACCACCAGCTTTGATTGCCCAACTTAGGCTACTGTCAAACGCGCCTGTACCTGTAACCAATCCTGTCAGGGTCGTACTTTCTGAAGCGCGGACGTTCACTTTTGAAGCTGTGATGCTTACCCCTGTGATGCTCGAGATTGGTGTACTGGCAGCAATGTTGAATGTGACTGAATCAAATTTACTTGGGTCTTGAACGCTGGTGGCACGAACAAGGCTGGTACTTGCGGTGTTTGAAATTGGAGCGGTAAAAAGTACGCTCGAGTTTGTCTGATTTGAGAGTGTTCCTGTTCCACTGACCAGCGTCCAAGTGATGGTTTGATCGAATGCGCCCGTGCCAGTGAGAGTTGCTGAAATCGATTGGCTTGCTCCAGCCGCCAAATTGATGCTCGAGGCGGTCACTGCAACGCTGGTAATGGTAGGCGTGGGAACGGGATTACCCCCGCACGCGGCAAGTGTTGCGGCGAGCAATGCAGGCAGAATGGACAAACGTTGCTTTTTCATGACTTGTCTCCGAATCTGAGCGTAAGGGTCATCGCAACCCCGTTGGTGTGTTGGTTCGCGTTTTTTCGCTCGGTTCGTTGGGGTTCAAATCTGCCAGAAAACGCGCCAACTCGAGCGGGCTTCTAAACTCGAGTTGTGGCAGATGTTCGTCCTCAAGCGTGGCGCACCATGCGAGATCAAATTGTGCTGGTTGTACGCGAAGGATAAAAAGGCGTACCGATTCATTGGGTTGAAAAGCTTTGGGTTTTTGGTTGCTGGGTTGCTTGAGCATTTTGTTCACCACCATTTCAGCGTCGCAACGATTTTCGAGATGCCCTGCTGAACTGAATACAGGGCATCTCGAGATGAACAATTTTTTAGCACGGAGGACTGAAGGTTGTAATGGTGACGGTGTCGGTGTCACTCAGTCCTTCAGGGTCAGTGACGGTGATTGATACTTTCAGTTGGTTCAAGTCCCCGCAACCATCGAGTGAAAAATAATCTTGTGGAATAAAGTATTTATAAATGAGCGTGTTGTTCAAGGCGTAATTGAGTG
>JANMUC010000619.1:0-2376 GCA_031391225.1 Deinococcales bacterium | reverse complement strand
TCCAGTCAGTGCCGACGGCAGCAGTGATGTTCCAAGCGTTGCCAGCCGTTGCCGTCAATCCCTCGTTCGTGCTCGTACCAACGGCAACGATGACATTTAGGGTTTACGCGGCGAGCACAAGCTCAGTTGTTTCGATTCCTGTGAATATTTTCTTTCAAGGATTCTCGAGTGTCTACGCGATTTCGAGCCAGGGTTTTATGCCAGCCGTGACCATCTCGAGTCAAGGTGTGCAAAGCGTTGTAGAAATTGAGGTTTTATGAAAAACTGTCGTGATGGTGAGCAAAAATTATACGTTGGCGAGGTGCTGTACTCGCCAATCCTGATCGTGAATCAGGTGACAGGTGCTCGAGTGGACACTGGAACACTTCCAACAGTGACCACAAAAAACCTATCGTCAACGACAACAGGCACGGGTACATCAGAATGGGTGCCAGGTGGGTCTGGGGATGATCCGACGGCTCGAGTTTATTTCACACCATCTGAGGCGGGTCTGTGGGAAGTCGAGGTGCGAACGTCAGTGCCTTATGTTGGGATTGAACACTTTCAAGTGAGTGTCCTTTAATTGGCTGTAGGCTGGCTGTAGGTTTCGAGTTTTTGACCGTTCGCCGAGTTCAAAATTCAACCAAAGCAAACCCCGAGATACCTTGCAATACACACCAATTCGATACCATCAGTCAGCAAAGAAGTGCATCGGTGACAGTTCTCCTAAGGCTGAGGTCACAGGTTCGATCCCCGTCGTGCGCACCAAAAAACCCTGTCTCGAGCAGGGTTTTCTAATTTAAAGCACTAACTCGAGGGTTGGGGGTTGTGATAAATCTGAGGCTATCGCCTGCGCAACCGCATCGGCACTGATCGCGTTACGTGGCGCTTTAGACCCCAATTTCTGCCAGAAGTCGGTATTGACGGCTGGCGGTTTGACTACAGTCACAGAACATTGAAACTCGAGCCTCGCAATGGCTGCAAGGCTGTCCAATGCAGCTTTACTGGCGGCGTAACCAGAAAAGTTTTTAAACGTTATTAACTCGGATTTTGCCCCAAGCAGGTACACCCTAGCGTTAGCCTCAAGCAAAGGCGCAAAATGCTTTAAGACCAATTGCGCACCCAAAACATTGGCTCGCCAGACGCGTTCAAGGTCTTGGGCACTCGACTCGAGAATACTGGCGGGCGCAATGTCACCCACCGCGTAAACCAGTATTTTCAAACCACCTCGAGCGACAGCTTCTTGCTCCAAAGCATCAAGCTCGAGTTCATTGCAAATATCGGTTGGGACGGCATAAGCGCCCGTTTCAAGCTCGAGTTCACGAAGTTTCTTGGCGTTTCTGGCGGCAAGAATTATTGGACCTGGAAGAATTCGGGCGAGACTCGAGCCAATGCCACCGGTAGCGCCGAAAATTAGTGTGTTCACAGGTTTAGTTTGCGCTTTAAGGCGAGTGTTCACAGCAATGCAGCCTAAAATTTAAGCCTGCAAATGTAGTGCCTTTCGAGTCGAAATTGAACCTAAATTACTGGATTTATTCATCATCGTCGTCATTCTCATCATCTTCGCTAGAAATGTCATAACCGTAACCATGAGCGATCCCACAACGCCAATCGTCCACGGCAATTTTTGTCTCTTCACTTCCAGCAATACACTCGAGTTCTTCGATTGGCACGTCAATTTCATCTTCCAAATACTGAATTAGAACTTTCATTCCATCTTCACATTCGTCCTGATCGGGCAAACCAATCACTGTGACCACTTCGCCAAAATCCAAAGCCCCACTGCCATTTCTGACCACGCATTTGGCTTGAAATGGAAACTCGAGCTTGTCTTGCATGTAGGCGTACCAAGCCGAAGCCACCTCAAATTCGTCATAGCAATCCACAACAATTTCATAGACAAGTCGGTGTTCACGTGCTGGATCAAGTTTTGGCATTTTACGCTTCTCCCTCTCCCCCACCCGTGCTTCTCGAGCCTAAAATCCGCACCATACGCTTCAAACCCGTGTCCAGATAACCTTCACGTTTGGCAACAGGCTCGAGGTGTTTGTCAGATTCCAAATGAATTTCGTAGACCGCACTGTCATACGCGCTTTTGGTCACGGCATGAAGCAATCCCGCCAGTGTTCCAGTCGGTGCGTCATGATGCACTTTGATACTCGAGATATAGACAATGGCTTTATCGCCCATCCAGACACTTTGCGCCAGAATAAACCCAAGCACGAGGGTTGGCTCGAGGTTGGGGTCGTCTATCGCGGCAAAAGAATGCTCTGAGCGGGCATAAAACTTCAGGCTTGGCAAACTGGTGCGTAAGTGTGCTTCGCGGTCTTTGGCTTCCAATTCCAAGAATTTGGGTTGCTCGAGCAGCAACAACTCGAGGTCGAGGGCTTGCATGGC
>JANMUC010000577.1:0-5315 GCA_031391225.1 Deinococcales bacterium | reverse complement strand
CCGCCGCCCACGTGTTGCTCGAGAAACTGACCGAAGTTTCAATCCGTTATCTTCGCGCCCAAGTCAAAGCTGGCGCTCAAGTGATTCAACTCTTTGACTCATGGGCAGGACTGCACGACGAACTGACCTACCGCGAATTTGCCCTGCCGTACAACCGCAAAGTTCTTGCCGCGCTCGAGGATTTGAACGTGCCACGCATTTACCTGGCAATAGGTTGCTCGCATTTGTACCCCGTGATCGCGGAACTTCCAGCCGAAGCTTTCAGCGTTGACTGGCGCTTGCCACTGAGCACCATCCGCCCAATTTTCGGCACTCGCACCCTGCAAGGCAACCTCGACGCTAGCGTTCTGCTCGCCAATAAAGACATCATCACCCTGGAGGCAAACCGCGTTCTGAAATCTGGTTTGGGTGGTGCTCACGTTTTCAATTTAGGTCATGGCATCTCGAGGCTTACAAACCCAGATCATGTCGCGCATTTGGTGGATGTTGTCCGAAATTTTGATCGCCATTTGATTTCGTAGTAGGGTGCGCCTCGCGCACCGTCTTTCATGTACTGATGGTGCGCGAGGCGCACCCTACCCAAAGGTATTTTTAAAAACCAGCAATGGTTCGTAAGTTTCTATTGCCCCAAGATCCTCGAGTTTCAAAGGAGTTTTTATGACCAACCCAAACCGCGCCATCCTTCTCGTCAACCTCGGCTCACCCGACAGCACGAATGTTCCCGATGTCAAAAAGTACCTCGATCAGTTCTTAATGGATGCTCGAGTTTTAGACTTTCCAACCTGGTTCAGAAGTTTTTTGGTGCGCGGCGTTATTCTCAATGTTCGTCCGAAAAAATCCGCTGCCGCGTACCGTGCGATTTGGTGGGATGAAGGTTCACCGCTTGTAGTTATCTCCAAACGCGTTCAGGCTGCCCTTCAGGCTCGAGCGTCAATGCCTGTGGGTTTGGCGATGCGGTATCAAAACCCAAGCACCGAGGCTGGCATTAAAGCTCTTCTCGAGCAAAATCCAAACTTGACTGAATTGCTGCTCGTTCCATTGTATCCGCATTACGCGATGGCAACCACCGAAACCGTGGTGCTCGAGGCTCGAGAGGTGCTGGTGCGTTTGGGATTGCAGGACAAGATGACGCTGAAAATTGTGCCACCATTTTACGATCATCCCGCGTATCTCGAGGCGCTCTCAAAAGTCACGGCTGAGCATTTAGAGGGCGATGAGGATCATGTATTGTTCTCGTATCATGGCATCCCCGAGCGTCATGTGCGCAAAAGTGATTGCACGGGTTCGCACTGCCTCAAAGTCGAGAACTGCTGCGAAGTCGCCAGTCCCGCGCACCAATTTTGTTACCGCCATCAACTGACCCGCACCACGCAGGAAGTTGCGGCAAAACTTGGACTCAAAAAATTCAGTATCTCATTTCAATCACGGCTCGGTGGCGGTTGGTTGAAACCGTTCACCGACAAAAAACTCGAGGCAATGCCCAAGGAAGGCATCAAAAAACTGGCGGTGATCTGTCCCGCCTTTGTCAGCGATTGTCTCGAGACGCTCGAGGAAATCAACGTCGAAGGGCGCGAAACCTTTATGCACGCTGGCGGCGAGCGCTTCACGTATATTCCCTGCATGAACGATCACACGGCTTGGATTGCGGCGCTCGAGCAAATTTGCAATCAAACCTGGGACGCGCCAAAACCGTTCCTCGAGACGAATTCGCTGATTCCGGTTTCGCAAAGGGCAAGCGTATGAAAGTTGCGGTGGTTGGCGCTGGAATCTCTGGTTTGACGGCGGCGTACCGTTTGCAACAATCGGGTGTTGAGGTCGTGGTACTCGAGCGTGAGTCTGTGGCTGGCGGAAAAATTCGCAGCTCGAGCCAGAACGGTTTGACCTTTGATTGGGGTCCGAATGGATTTCTTAGCAACGCGCCCGATACTTTAAAACTGGTTGAAAATTTGGGTCTAAATTCTGAACTCGAGCCTGCCAGTGATGCAGCCAAGCACAGATTTATCTGGCGCAGTGGCGCTTTGCACAAACTTCCTGGCACAACTCCCGCCGCGATTGCCACCAAACTTTTAAGTCCATTTCAAAAAATTCGGGCGTTGCTCGAGTATTTTATTCCTGCCAAAAAACCTGAAACCGACAGCGTTTTTGATTTTGCGGCGCGTCGTTTTGGTCGCGCCGTTGCCGAAACGTTTATCGCCCCAATGGTCATTGGCATCACTTCGGGCGATGCTCGAGCCACCAGTTTGGACGCATTATTTCCCAGAATGCGAGCGATGGAGCAAGCAAAAGGCAGTTTGCTGAGAGCCATGATCGCGGGGCAGCGACAAGCCAAAAAAACTGGTGTCAAACCGCCAAACTCGAGGTTGACGAGTTTTAAACAAGGTGGCATTCAACGACTGACAGACCGCTTGCAAGAATTGCTTGGCTCAAATCTGAAATTGGGTGTGACAGTTTCCAAACTTGAGCCTTTCAACAAAGGCTATCGCGTGTTCTCGAGTGCTGGAATGTTTGACGTGGACGCCGTGATTCTTGCCACGCCAGCTTTTGTTAGCGCCGACTTGCTCGCGCCCTCAAAACCAGATTTAGCGCTCGAGTTGCACGGCATTCCTTACGCCAACGTTCGTGTGTTTGGGCTGAGTTACAACCCATCCGACGTTCCCGCCAACCTCGAAGGTTTTGGGTTTTTGGCAGCTCGAGATCAGGGCATCAGAATTTTGGGTTGCTTGTACACCAGCACGTTATTTCCGCAGCAAACTAGCAACAACCAAGTTTTTTTGCGCGTGATTTGCGGCGGTAGTGTTGATCCAGAATTTGCTACTTTAAGTTCTGAAGCGGCGCTCGAGGTTGTCAAACAGGACCTCCAAAAAACTTTGGGCATCACCGCATCACCTCTTTCCGTGCAAGAGGCGCGTTGGGACAAAGGCATTCCGCAGTACACACTCGAGCATCCAGCGCGTCTAACAAGAATTGAAACTCTTCTCGAGCAAAGCCCCAATTTGTATCTGACTGGCAATGCCTACCGTGGTGTGGGCGTCAACGACTGTATCCGAGAAGCCGAAAAAACTGTCAAACAGATTCTTGCTCAACCTCGAGAAGAAAAGGTTCTGGCATGAAACTCGAGGTGCAAGCGTTTATCAAAGATTTACAAGCACGCATCTCGAGCGCGTTTGAAAGTTGTGATGGCAGTGCGAATTTTTTTCACGACGACTGGCAGCATCATTCTGGCGGTGGCGGTCAAGCTCGAGTGATCCAAAACGGTTCAGTGTTTGAAAAAGGTGGCGTGAATTTCTCGGCGGTGACTGGTGTGCTGCCCGAAAAAATGGCAACCCGCATGAAATTATCTGGCGAACCATCTTTTTTTGCGACGGGCGTGAGTGTGGTCATGCACCCGCAAAACCCGTTTGTGCCCGCCGTACACTGCAATTTCAGGTATTTTGAATGTTACGACGATGCTGGCAATGTTGCCGATTTCTGGTTTGGTGGCGGCGCAGACCTCACGCCGTGTTACCCGTTTCTCGAGGATATCCAGCATTTTCATATGATCCTCAAAGCCGCCTGCGACCCGTTTGGCACAGACTTATACCCAAAGTACAAAGCCCAGTGCGATTCATATTTTTACCTCCCGCACCGTCAAGAGACTCGAGGTGTGGGCGGAATTTTCTTCGATTACTTGCGTGGCGATTTTGCCCAGAATTTTGCGTTTTTGCAATCCACTGGCAATGCGTTTCTGGAAGCTTATCTGCCAATCGTCGAACGCCGCAAACTCGAGCCTTTCACACCACTCGAGCGCGAATGGCAAGAGATCAGGCGCGGACGTTACGCCGAATTTAACCTGGCGTTTGACCGTGGCACGCAATTTGGACTGGAAACAAACGGACGCACCGAGAGTATTCTGATGAGCCTGCCTCCCGTCACGCGTTGGGTCTATAACCACACGCCAGAACCAGACTCTCGAGAGTCAGAATTAAAAGATTTTTTGAAAGCCAGGGATTGGCTTTCAGAGGCGTAAAAATTCTTCATGCAGCATTCCAAATAAATGCACGTCACCACGCACCCCACGGTAGGTTTCGTGCTGGCGCAAAACACCTTCTAACTTAAAACCCAGTTTCTCGAGCACCCGAAGACTGCGGGTGTTTGCCGCGTTGACTTCCGCAGTCACACGCTCGAGTTTCAAGCTTTCAAACGCAAGCTCGAGCATCAATTTTGCGCCCAAAAAACCAAGACCTTGACCCCACAAACTCGAGTCTCCAATGGCATAACCCAAACTGGCTCGAGCCTGATATTGGTTGATGTCGGCAAGGTCGGCGTAACCAATCAACTGACCGTCAAACGTAATGCCTTTGCGAAGTAGGGTGTTGCTGGATTCGGTGATGATGCCAGTCCAGTGGTTTCTCAAATGATCTTCTGGAATCTCGAGCGACCATTCGTTCGCCAAACAAAATTCGGCATCGCGTGACCAGACGAACACCGTATCCAAATCCTCGAGTTGCAAATCTCGAAGCTGAACTGATTCACGCATGACTGCCCCAAGATTTAATCCGAACGGATGGCATTGATTTCCTCGAGTTTTACAGCCTGTTTTTGCTGTTCTAGATTTAAGATATAACCCCCGCTCAACAGCGTCAAAAGCGCACCAGCCCAGGTCAGCAGCGTTGGAAATTCGTGCCAGATAACAAAGCCCCACATCGCATTGATCGGCAGCGCGATGTATTCAAACGGAGCAACCACCGAAGCTTTCGCCAGACTGTAGGCTCGAGCCATGCAGTACATCCCAGCAGCCCAAACCAACCCCAGTCCACAGATGATGATGGCATCCAAAAGGCTTGGTGTGCTCCAGGCGCGAAACAAGAAGGCAATGCTGGGATGAGCGTTTGGGATTTCGCCAACCAAAAGCGAAATTGGAGCCAGTATCAGTGCCACCACCAAGTAGACCAACGAACTGTAAAAAGCCATGGTTGCGCTGCTGTCGGTGGTGCGAAGTTGCCGTGTCAGCATGACCGAGAGCGCATAAAAAAGTGTGGACAGCAAAATAAAAACCGAACCCAAATTAAAACTTGCCAAGCCAGGTTTGACGATCAACAAAACCCCAATAAAACCAAGCACCAACGCAACCCAGTGACGTGACCCAACCCTTTCGTTTAACCACAGTACCGACAACAAGGTAATCATCAGCGGAGCCGAATTGCGAATTGAAGCGATTTCGGCAAGTGGCAACGCCGCCAGTGCCATCATGTAAGCGGTAAAGGAAAGAAAAAGAAAAAAACCGCGCACCAACTCGAGCCTGAGCTGGCTTGTGGTCGGCAACCCGCGTTTTCCTT
>JANMUC010000569.1:0-5725 GCA_031391225.1 Deinococcales bacterium | reverse complement strand
GACACTTTGGGCGATGTGATGCCCGAAGAGGTCACGGCTCGAGTGCAGCAGTCCCTAAAATTGGGTGTCCCTGTCGGAATTCATACGCACAATGACCTCGAGATGGCGATTGCCAACGCGTTGGTGGCGGTGCGTGCTGGTGCGACGCAAGTGCAAGGCACGGTGAATGGCGTGGGTGAACGCACGGGCAACATGAATCTGATTTCTTTCATTGGTTTATTGCAAGCCAAATTGGGCGTCAATCTTGTGCCTGACCTAACTAAACTGACCGAACTCTCGAGGTTCGTCGATGCCAGGGCGAATCGTACGCCACGCAACGAGCAACCGCTGGTTGGCGCGTCGGCGTTCGCGCACAAGGGCGGAATGCACGCCAGCGCGGTCAACAAAGACCCAAGTTTGTACGAGCACATGAACCCCGAAGTTGTGGGCAACTCGAGGCGCATTTTAATGTCGGACTTGGCAGGTCGTAGCAATTTGGTGGCAACCGCCGCCGAGTACGGTTTGGTGCTCGACGGTAAAGACCCTGCGGTTGCCAGTGCGGTGACACGCCTGAAGGAACTCGAGGATGAAGGTTTTTCCTTCGAGGGTGCGGATGCCAGCGTCATGATGCTACTTCGGGCAGCCAAAGGCGAAGCCGAATTTTTCAAGCCGCTGGTTTTTAGGGCGCACATTGATGACTTCGCCGATTTTGGCACTGAAGCTGAAGCCTCGGTGCAAGTGCTGGTCGGTGATACTCGAGAGCACGCCTCAGCCTTGGGCGATGGTCCTGTCAACGCGCTCGATAAGGCATTGCGAATTGCGCTCGAGCGGCATTACCCCAGCATTCGAGAGGTCGAGTTGACCGATTACAAAATGCGGGTGCTCGAGGGTTCTCGCGGCACGGGTTCGCGGGTGCGGGTCTTGATCGAATTCTCCGATGGTCGCTCGAGGTGGACCACGGTCGGGGCGGGGGTCAACAGCATCAAAGCTTCGTTTATTGCGCTGGTGGACGGCTTGTGTTTTAAACTGGCGCAAGACGGGGTTGAGCCTAAAAGCTTGCTCGAGGATCATGTGGTTCAAGTTTGAATTTCAAAACACAGCACGCTGACAATCCGAATTTGCCCTGGGCTGGTGGGCAGGACTTCGTGTGGAACAATCCCGCCAAGCAAGGCAATCGATTGCCCGACCTCTAAACGCACGTCGCTGCTCGAGGAGTGCGGGTTGATGCTCGAGAGCGCTTGATGGTTGTAGTTCGGGTACAGTCTAAGCACACCACCCAAGTCGTTATCTGCGCCTCTGGTGTGGTCGAACAAGCACGTAATCAAGGTCAGGTCGCATTGCAAAATATCGCGGTGAAGCGCTAGAAAATCCCCTTCTCGGGCGTAATAGCTGTACGTGCCCCGAGCGCCCGTAGGTTTGATACGGGTTTGACAGAGCTTCTCGAGCATGATGCTCAGGGCAAGGGACTGATAAAACGCGTCTTGCACCGCGCCGCCTTGGGTGCTTAAAAACTTGCGGGCGGGCGAGCCACCACGTCCGAAATTGATTTCAAACCCACTGCGGTCCGTTTCGAGCATCAGATTTTCGCTGGTTTGCGAATTGAGGGCGAGGCTTTCGCGCTGCAACTGCGCCAAGTTTGACGGCTCGAGCAACTGGTCAATCAAGACAAAACCGCCGCGTTGGTACAATGGCGAACGCTGAATAACATCTGGAATTGGGTTGGCTCGAGGTTGAGGTGTTGAAGCTTGCTGAGATTGGGCTTGCATGGATACTCCGTTTTAAAAGTTGCCAGGTCCAAAATCGGGTGGCGCGGAAAAACTGACGGCGTCGATTGTTGCTTTGACCTCGTCTGACAAGTGGGCAACGGGTAGCTCGAGGCTGCCGTTTTTCAAGCTTGCAAATTGGTTGGTGTGCAAAATTTTGGTGTGAAACTGCTGCTCAAATTTTTTGGCACTGGCAGTGATCGAAAAGCTATTGCCAACCAGTGCCCCGACCTTAAAGCCCAGATTTTCAAAGTGCGCTCGAGTTTGACTGGCACGTGTGGCATCGGGTAGAAAAGAGTCGAGGTTTTCGCTGGTGATGCTCTCCGGTTTTGGCATGGTGCCAGATTTGGGTTTGAGGCTGACCTGTGCCGAAATCATGTGTTTCATTGTGCCACCAATTCCATTCGAGGCGCATTGTGGGTTAGCACTCGGGCTTCTTGTTTTTTTGTTGGTGCGGCATTTAAAGCCAGCGCCAAGTAATTTGTGCCGTCCGAAATCATCAGTTTATGCGCCACCAGCGACTCGAGAAATTCTTTGACGCTCGAGGCTTCAAATTCTTGTTCTGGATGTTCTGCGACTAGTTTTTTCATGATGCTGTTCAGGTTATGTAATGAATCACAGTATTCGTAAATCGTGCGATCCGCGCCGCGCAACTCGAGGCTGGGGCAGGTGGCATGGATGCGGCTGTCAATCAATTTTAGACTGTCTTGGCTGGCAATGCCGTACAAGCTGCCCGTTTCGGGTTGGCGTTTCCACTGATCCACAAACGCGATCACGCCTCGAGCATACTCGTTTTGAGCTTTGGCATGGTTGGCTTTTTTGGCGTAATCGTACTCAAAATAATAGGCAATCTTATGCAGAACCTCATTCGCAAAAGGGTAGAGGTAGTAATAAGGTTTCATCGGGCGGACGTTTTCAAAACCAAACTCGAGACTCTGGTCAAAATTGGGACTGAAGCGGTCAAGCCGAATCGCCCCACACGCGGCAGGAGGCTGCAAGAAGCGGATGGCGTGCAACATCTCGAGCATCAGGTCATAATCGGCTTGAGTCTCGCCTGGAAAGCCGTACAGGATGTTCCAGTCCACGCCGATGCCAGCTTCAAAACACCATTTTAAAAGTTGCACGTTGCGCAGCGCGGTGGTGCCTTTGCGCATCAGTTTTAAAATATTATCGCTTAAGCTTTCAATCCCTGGTTGCACGCGGTAAATCCCGGCGCATGCCATCAGTTCGACCTGTTCGCGGCTGAGGTTGGCTTTGATCTCAAAAAACAACTGCCGTTTTTCGGGTTGCGCCGCAAGTTGCGGCAACCACGTCTCAAAGTAGTGCATGTCCAAAATGTTGTCCACCACCTCGAGCGTTTCGATGCCCCAAGTGCGGCTTAAAAACTCGAGTTCAGCCAGTGCTCGGGCGGGGCTTTTGCTCCTGAAACTTAAACTCCCACCGTTCAAACCGCAAAAGGTGCAATGCGATTTCGCGCCCCACCAGCAGCCGCGTGAGGTTTCGAACAGTAAATTTGGCGTGATTGGCGTACTGGTGACAGAGCGCTCGAGCTGCGCAAAAAAGTCGCTGAAATCGGGCATCGGCAGCGAATCCATGTTCTTGATCAAGTGTGGCAAACCGGTACTGATTGAGGCTTGATCTTGGCGGTAAACAATGCCTGGGATTGTGCCCAGAAACTCGAGTTGATTGTGCAACACAACATCGACCAGTGCTGGGAAACTCTCTTCGGCTTCGCCAGAGCAGACGTAATCCACGAACTCAAATTGCTTGTGCAACTCGAGTCCCATTGTGGCTTCCCAGTTTGCACCACCAAAAACGATTGATAAATGCGGGAATTTGGCTTTAAGGCGTTTCGCCAGCGCCAGTGACGCAATATTTTGCTCAAACGTCGAGGTGAAACCAACCATCTTGTATTCGTGCCAAGGCATGACATCCAGGCAAAACTCCAAGAACCCTTCAACTTTCGCCCGCACCGCGTGCAAGCGCTTCACGGCTTCAGCCTCGAGTTGCCAAGTCTCAAACAAGACCTCTTTGATGTACCCCGCATCCTGCTTGAAATGAGCACCGTACAAGGCTTGGGTAAAAACCCAATCGCCAGCAAACGCCGTGTAAGGCAGTTCAAAATTGATCCATTGGTAATCTTCAAGCCCAATAAATTCGGCAAAGTCAAACGTAAAATAGCGCAAATCACACGCCACACCGCGCTCGAGTAACGCGGCTTTCAGTAAACTGATGCCGAGCGCCTGACGGTTGAGCGCCCCGAAGGGCATACTCAAGAGTAAAATTTTTGAAGGTTTTGTCATCAAGAAACCCGCGTTGGTCTCGTCCTGCTCAGAGAATTCTCAAGCTCGAGTTTTTGCAGGTCATTGGTTTTGGGCAGGCGCGAACCCACCCAAAAACCAATTTTGAGCTGCTCAAAACACGCTTACAATTACAGATTATCTTTGACGATCAATTCCTCGAGCGCGGCAACATCATCTGCTGACAGCCCACGGCTAAAGGTTTGACTCGAGTCGTCCTGCGGGTTCTCGACCGGTGATGGCAGGATGATGGGCGCGATGGGTCTGATCGGTTGAATCGGTGGTTTGATTGGTGGCACAATTGGTTGCACGGGTTGAATTGGTTGCACGGGTACGATTGGATGAATCGGTTGGATTGGCTGAATCGGTTGCACGGGCTGAATCGGTTGTATCGGATGGATTGGAACGATTGGTCCCAGGCATTTGACTTTTGCCAGCAGCACGGCTTTGTGGGCGTCAACCAAACCGTTGCCTGTGGCGGTATCGGGTCCAATGGTTGCAGGGCTGCCACCAGAGCTGGTATTGCAATTGCCCGCCGTGACATCTCGAGCCGATTTTTTCAGGATGTCGCGGATTTCGGCGGGTTTAAGGTGCGGGCAGGCTTGTTTGACCAGCGCGGCAGCGCCTGCCAGTTGCGGGGCGGCGGCTGAAGTGCCACTGAATGCGCCCCAACCGTCGCTGTTGGTGGTTTCGTCGCCGTTGGGGTGCGTGCCGCCCGAGAGTTGCACGTCGATGTCGTCGCCAGATTCGACAGGCAACATGATGTAAATGGCTTTGGGTTTCATGCCGACCAAGCCGCTTAAGTCTGGCACACGACGGTTTGGATAGATATTGGACATAAACCCGCTGGCGTAATCGCTGGCACGGAGGCTCTCGTTGGGGTTCATGAACACGCCGCCCGCCGAGATCACATCTGGGTGTTGTCCTGGGAAGCCGTAATGCCCATTGCCTGCCGAGAACACGACGGTAATTCCTGAAGCAACAGCCACCGATATGGCGGCAGCCAACGCTTGGTCGGCGGCGCTTAACGGTCCAAATTGTTTACTGCTGCCCCAAGAGCAGGTGATGATGTCTGGTGCGAGTCCCACGGCGGCATTGAACGCGCCGATAGAATTGACAAAATTGATTTTAACGGGCATCAGTTGAATGTCTGGCGCGACCGCAAAAATATTGGCGGATTCGCCGGTGCCGTGTCCGCTTTCGTCCTTGGCGGGGTTGGCGGCGGCTGGACCCAAAACCACGGGTGAGACACGGTAGCCACGACCGGCAAAGAACGGATGGCTGTAATGCCCAGAATCGACCATTGCAATTTTGATGCCTCGACCGGTAATGCCGCCACGGTGCGCACGGTCGGCGTTGCAACCCAGTGAAATATCGCCTGGAACCCGCAGATGCCAGTACGATTTGAGCGGCGCGAACATTGAAGGTGCCATAAAATAACGCGGCTCTTCGATGGCGACACCCTCGAGCACGTCTTCAAAACGGGTTCCGATGGTGTTGATCAGACCAGGTAAACCCGGGTCGCTCGAGTCGAGGAAGGTGGCGGTGCTTCGCTCGCCCAGTTCTTTGAGCACGACGCGTTCATCGGCGACAATGGTTGTTTCAAAGGCTTTTTTGTAGGTTTCTGGGCTGCCGGCAATGTTAATGGTTAAGGCGCTGACTTGTAATATTTCACTGGGTTGC
>JANMUC010000558.1:0-8805 GCA_031391225.1 Deinococcales bacterium | reverse complement strand
GAAAGCTTTACTTGTTGGTTGGCAAAGTTCTTGGTTAGAGGTTATAAAGTTACCGAGTTTAATTCAATCTTTTTTTCGAGGTTCTCGAGTTGCGGATTTACTGGTATGAACATGCGGTTCTCTATATCATGAGGCAAGTTTAGTGATTTGCCACTTGGGCGCATATCGGTCAGATGGAGTCACTTGCTCGGTCAAGTAGATAAACCCTAAAATTCGAGAAATCTTGATAAAAGCTCAGAACAGTTTTCATCAAGGCTTGATACCCTCGAGCCGTGCGAATACGTTTGATCATCTTATTGACGTTTTTGGTTGCCTGCAACGACCGTCGCTCGAGTTCAGTCGGGTTTGAGAATTGGTTGGCATTTCAGAAGTACAGCCTTTCAATGGCGAACAAAACCGCGCCCGAACGGCTGCCAATCCCTGTTGCTCGAGTCAAATTGAATCAGATTGTCAACACTTGGGGCGGTCAGCGTTCAGAGGGACGAAAACACGAAGGGGTGGACATTTTTGCCCCCTTGGGTACACCGATTTACAGCGCCACAGACGGCATCATTATCGTTAAGGGCAAAAATCGTTTGGGCGGCAACACCGTCACCGTTTGGGGCGCAGGTGACAGACGTTATTACTACGCGCACCTTTCAAAATACGCGAACATCAACCAAGGGCAAATCATCACTCGAGGGACACTGCTTGGATTTGTCGGGATTTCAGGTAATGCCCGTGGAACTCCACCACACCTGCATTTTGGAGTGTACGAGAAGAGTTGGCAAGCTAAAAATCCATTTGGGATGCTCGAGGAGCACGGCTCACAATTGAATCCGTGAACAAATGCCCCTCGAGTTTTCAAACTAAATTCTGAGCTGCATGTTGTAAAAATTGGCGTACACACCATTTAGTGCAATCAAATCCTGATGCGTTCCCTGTTCAGCGATGCCATCATCGGTCAAGACAACAATCCTTTGAGCATTCCTGATGGTCGAGAGGCGATGAGCGATCACGATGGTGGTGCGGTTATTGATCAGTTTCTCGAGCGACTCTTGAACGGAACGTTCACTCTCATTGTCCAGCGAACTGGTGGCTTCATCAAAAATAATAATCGCAGGATTTTTCAGGAAAACACGTGCAATGCTGAGACGCTGTTTTTGCCCGCCAGAAAGTTTGACGCCGCGCTGACCAATGTCGGTATCGTAACCTTCAGGCAAAGCCATAATAAAATCGTGGGCATTGGCTTTTTTGGCGGCATCCAAAATTTCAGAAAAACTTGCCTCGAGTTTACCGTATGCAATGTTGTCTGCAACCGTTCCAGCGAACAAGTAAACGTCTTGCTGAACAATGCCAATATTGCGTCGCAAGGAATCCAATCGAATCTCTTTGAGGTTTTTTCCGTCAAGCAATATTTCCCCCGCACTCACATCGTAAAAGCGCGGAATGAGCGAACACAGCGTTGTTTTGCCGACGCCAGATGCCCCCACCAAGGCAACAAATTCGCCCGCTTGAATCTCGAGAGAAATATTTTTCAGGACTTCTTCGTGGTTGTCGGTGTATTTGAAACTTACGTCTTGAAATTTCAAATGTCCGTTCACTTTCTTCAAATCGCTTGCAGTTGCCGAGTCTTGAATATCTGGTCGAATCTCGAGCATGTCCATAAAGCGGTTAAATCCGGTGATGCCCTCTTGATACAGCCGTCCCAGATTGCTCGCGCCTCGGATTGGTTCGAGCAAGATACCGAGATAAAGCAGGTAGGTCAGCAAATCGACCAAATCCAAGCTGCGACCAACAATACTTGCACCACCAACGACCAGCAGCACGATGGTTAGAATCTGCGTGAAAAACAACATTCCGCTCGAGAAAAACATGTAGCTTTTGTACTCAATCCTGCGCCCCTCGAGAAAACGATTGTTCTGAGTGTTAAATTTTTTGGCTTCACCCCGTTCATTGGTAAACGACTTCACGACACGAATGCCCGCCAGTGAATCCTCGAGTTGTGCATTTACATCACCAATTCTGTCACGGCTGGTTCTGACCGCAAGGTTCATTTGCTTATTAAAGTACAGGGCATAAATTGCCATGATTGGCAAGAACGCAAAAATGACAAGGGTCAGCGGAACGTTGATGGTGATTAGAATTGCAAAAGCGCCAATCAATTTCAGCAAGGAGATCACAACGTCCTCTGGACCGTGATGAAACAATTCGCTCATGTCAAACGTGTCATTGGTGATGCGGTTCATGAGTTGAGCCGTTTTTTGATTGTCAAAAAAACCAAACGACAGTTTTTGATAATGCTCAAACAATTCCCCACGCATGTCACGTTCCATGTAAGCGCCCATCATGTGACCCTGATAATCAACAAACATCGTGCAGAGCGCTTGAACAACCACCAAGACCAGCATGAAAGCACCAGTGGTATAAATTTGACCCAGCATATTTTGACCCAGCATATTTGGCGCATTACCCGCCAAAATATCCTTGGTGATGTACCTGGCGAACAAGGGCAAGATCAGCGCAACGGCTGCGATCACGAAAGCACAAATTAAATCTGCGACCAATAAATTAGTGTAGGGTTTGTAGTACAAAAAAAACTTTTCGCTTCGGGCGTTCAACATTGTTCCTCCGTAAGTTTGGAGGAACAAAAAGCCTTACCCTCCAAACCCTGGTCTGAATTTCAGACCTCGAGCTGCGACTGTGAATAGTGGTGGAAATGTTGAACGGCTTCTCACGTCGCGCCTCCTTTTAGGGTTTGGAATGGTTGATCTGAACAGAAGTGTAACACTTTTTAAAAACACGATGGAAATTTCTCAAATCAATTCGTGCACAACAGACTCAAGAACTTTTAAGACTCGAGCTTCCAACGCGTGCCATCAACGGTGTCTTCGAGTTGTACACCCAAAGATTTTAGGCGTTCACGCAGTGCGTCTGAGCTTTTGAAATCGCGGTTTAAACGGTAGGACTTTCTGGCTTCAATGGCAATCTCGAGTAAACCCTCGAGCAAACCTTCTTTTCCTTGCGTCGCATCGCTGGTATGGGCTGGGAACAAACCAAAAACAAAACCCGCAAGCTTGTCAAACGTTTCCAGTCCCAACTCGAGCGATTGCTGGTTGTTGGTGATCGCTACCGCATTAAACTCTTTGGTCATCGCAAAAAGCGCTGCGAGTGCTTCTGGCGTGTTGAAATCATCATCCATCGCGTTTTCAAACTGCTGGCGAGCCAAATCAATTCTCTTCTCAAAACTGGCATCGTGTCCAGCCGTTGCAAGCTCGAGTTTGCGCACCAACTCACGCCTAGTTTCCCTGAATCTCGAGAGGACACTGGTGGCGGCGGTGATCGTGTCGGCAGATAATTCAGCCACGCTGCGGTAATGGCTTTGAATGTAAATCAGGCGCAGCACCATTGGGTCGTGGGTGGCAAAAAAATCTTGCAGGGTCGTAAAGTTTCCTTTGGATTTGCTCATCTTTTCGCCGTTGATGGTCAGCATGTTGCCGTGCATCCAGTAGCGTGCGAACTTGTAGCCCGCACCTTCGGCTTGGGCAACTTCGGCTTCGTGGTGCGGAAATTGCAAATCCAGCCCACCCGCGTGGATGTCAAAATTTTCACCCAAGTATTTGATTGCCATCGCCGAGCATTCAATGTGCCAACCAGGAAAACCCTCTCCCCAGGGCGATTTCCAACGCATTAAATGTTCTGGTTCGGCAAATTTCCAGAGGGCAAAATCGAGCGGGTCTTCTTTGTCCTCACGCACGTCTTCACGCGTCCCAACCTCGAGTTCGTCAATTTTGCGACCACTGAGTTTGCCGTAATCTGGGTCAGATCGCACCCGAAAATACACGCTGCCGTCGCGTTCATAGGCTTTGCCGTTGTTAATTAAAGTTTGCACCATTTCAATTTGCTCGAGGATATGCCCCGTTGCTCTGGGGGCAATGTTGGGTTTTTGAACGTTGAGTTGTTCCATGTCATGAAAGTAATTCCACATGTACTTCTCGGCAACTTCCATCGGCTCGAGTTGCTCGAGTTTGGCGCGTTCACCGATTCGGTCATGCCCCTCGTCGCTGGTTTCGTCGGTGATGTGACCCACATCGGTGATGTTGGAAACAAACCTGACTTTAAAGTTTCGGTAAGCGAACCAACGGCGGATCACGTCGAATGCCACGGCGGTTTTGCCGTGTCCGAGGTGAGCGTCGGAATAAACGGTGGGTCCGCAAAGGTACATCCCAACTCGCCCAGTGGTGGTTGGCACAAATTCTTCTTTTTGTTTGCTTAAGGTGTTGAACAGCCTTATGGTCATGGGAAATTCCTTTCAATAAAAACCGCTCGAGTTGAAGGCTCGAGCGAAGATTCGGGTCAGTGGCACAGACGCAAAACCGCTCTAAAGGCGGTAACAACAACCATGCAGGGTTACTCGAGAACTAATCATCATTTTTCAGATTATACATTTTCAGCGCTCAGGTTTGGTAATCCGCGATTCACAGGAGTAGACTCGGGCATCATGATCGTTCCAAACTGGCAACAAGATGCCATCCCACCGCCCACGCCTTAACGGCTCGAGGGTCAACAATTCTTTATCGGCATTCATAGATTCGAGCAAATCAAGCCTGCTCGAGAAGAGGTATTTTATGGGTCAAATCCAACTGAAAACCGCACTGCCAGGTCCAAATTCGCAAGCGCTCCAAGCCAGACGCGCCGCAGCCGTTTCGAGTGCTCTGGGTCAAGCCAACCCTGTCGCCATCAAACGCGCCAGGGGATCATTGCTCGAGGATGTGGACGGCAACTTGCTGATTGATCTGGCTGGCGGCATCGGCGTGCTGGCGGTGGGTCACGGTCCAGAAAGCGTGAAAGCCGCGCTGCACAAGCAGGTGGACGAGTATTTGCACATTTGCAGCATCGTGGCAAATTACGAACCTTATGTCGAACTCTGCGAGAAGTTAAACAGCTTAACTCCAGGTAATTTTGCCAAGAAAACCTTGCTTTCAAACGGTGGCGCGGAAGCCGTCGAAAATGCCGTCAAGTTTGCACGACGTTTTACGGGTCGGGCTGGGATTATTGTCTTCGAGGGCGCGTACCACGGACGCAGCAACCTAACGATGGCAATGACCAGCAAGTACAGCCTGTTTAAAAAAGGCTTTGGACCATTCGCCCCCGAAATTTACCGCCTGCCACTGCCAAATCTCTACCGCACCCCAAAAGGCATGAGCCAAGCCGATTACCTCGAGTGGAGTTGCTGGAATCTCGAGAATGCCCTGGTCGCCCACATTGACGGTTCGGCGTTGGCTGCCATCGTGATCGAACCCATCGTGGGCGAGGGTGGATTCATTCCAGTCCCCAAAAAGTTCCTCGAGAAAATCCGTGAAATTTGCGATAAAACGGGCGCGGTCATGATTGCCGACGAGATTCAATCTGGGTCTGGACGAACGGGTAAAATGTACGCCATAGAGCACACGGGCGTTGTGCCAGACATGATTATCAGCGCCAAATCACTTGGCGCGGGTCTGCCAATTTCGGCAGTGACCGGACGCGCCGAAATCCTCGATTCGCCGCACATTGGCGGCGCGGGCAGCACCTACGGCGGCAACCCGCTCGCCTGCGTTGCAGCACTCGAGGCGCTCAAAATCCTGACCAGTCAGGAAGCCAAAGACGGCGCTGCCAGAATTGAACGTATCGTGCGCGAAATCTTTGAACCCATGCAGCTCGAGATTCCAATTCTAGGAGATGTACGCGGCGTTGGCGGTATGATGTGCCTCGAGTTTGTTCACGATCAAGCCAGCAAAGAACCCTGGATGGAAATCGTGCCGCAAATCGTCAAAGGCTGCCTCGAGGGTGGCGTGATCTTGCTGCGGGCTGGGTTATACACCAACTGCATACGTTTCTTGCCCGAAGTCACCATTGACGAAGCAACATTCCGCGAAGCGCTCGAGGTTGTGGCAGGCGCGATTCGTCAGGTTTACAAAGCCAATCAGGCTGTAGCTGCGGATTAACCCGTAGGGTGCGCCTCGCGCAACGTGTTTTACGTGCGTTTGGTGCGCACGGCGCACCCTACATTGCAACAAAAAGGTATCTCATGATGACAGTTCCAAAAGTCTTTCTTTCCAGCCGTGACCAGCGCTTTAGTGTGGTGCAATCCGAACCGTGGATGGCAAGCCAACTCGAGGCGATTCAACGTGCCAGTTTTCCTGATTTAGCGGAGGAAGAACTGGCGCTCGAGAAGCATTTTTTGGCACAGATTCAGATTTTCCCCCAGGGGCAGCACGCCCTTCTCGAGAATACGACGGGTCGGGTTGTTGGTAGCTCGAGCGATTTGCGGATCAATTTGGATTTATCGCATTATCAGCACAAGTTTCTCGAGGGTGTGGGCAATAATTTTTTCACCACGCATGTTCCTGACGGGGCTTGGTTGTACGGGGCTGATATTGGTGTGATGCCCGAATTTCGCGGTTTGGGTTTGGCGAGTTTGTTGTACACCAGACGCCAAACTTTGGTGCGTGAATTGGGTTTGTTTGGTCATGTGGCGGGTGCGATGCCTAAAGGTTACGGCGCGTTGCAGCATAAACTACCAATTGAGGAGTACGTAAATGATGTGATTACAGGCGAATTGAACGATCCTGTTTTGTCGGTTCAGTTGCGTCGCGGCTACAGGGTGTACGGCATCATTCCAGATTATCTCGAGGATGCCAGCACCGCCAATTACGGCGTTTTAATTATTTGGCGCAATGTTGACCGAGGTTGGTTGTGAACGCCGATTTACTTTTTGTGAACGGAAGAATCTTGACCATGACCGACAGCCATCAACCCGAGGCGTTGGCGGTTGCAAACGGTAAAATTCTGGCAGTCGGCTCAAAACTTGAACTCGAGCAATTCACAGACTCGAGCACCAAAGTCATTGATTTAGCGGGCAGTGCCTTGCTGCCTGGGTTTAACGATGCGCACGTTCATGTGTGGAAGGTCGGGCATTTGCGCACGACCATGTTGGATTTGCGCGAACAAACCACCCTCGAGGGTGTGTATGCTTCCGTGCGCGAACGCGCATCGCAGCTCGAGCCTGGAACTTGGTTGCTTGGGCGCGGTTGGAATGAGGCGAAACTGATCGGTGGAGCGCCAGTTAAAGCGGGACTGGATGCCGCCGCGCCGCAGAATCCAGTGGTTTTGACACGCACATGTGCCCATATTCACGCCGCAAACTCGAGTGCTTTGGCGCTCTCGGACATCACAAACCAAACTGTAGCGCCTGCGGGTGGAGAATTGAATTGGCAGCGCGGTCACGCCATCGAAACGGCTTATGGGCTGTTACAACGCGCCATGCCAGCACCGACCATTGCCGATTACGAGCGCTACATTCTGGCGGGACTCGAATATCTGGGGTCTTTGGGCGTGACCAGTGCTACCGATCCAGCCGTTGACCCCGTGCTGCTCGAGGCTTACCGTTCGCTCGAGCGTCAGAATAAACTGCCGATTCGGGTCAACGTTTTGTTTATCCGTCGCCCTGACGGGGGCAGTGAGACATACCCATTGCCTCAAAAGTTTAGCTCGAGTTTCTTGCGGGTGGACAGCGTTAAATTCTTTGCCGACGGTGGTTTGTCGGGCGCGACGGCGGCGGTCAGCATTCCGTTTCGCAATACCGAAACCCCAAGTTTGGGTGTTTTAAGGTTTGAAACCGAAGAACTTTATCAACTGGCGCTCGAGGCTCACCTGTCAGGTTTTAGAATCGGCACTCATGCCATTGGCGACAGGGCGCTCGATCAGATTCTCGAGGTGTATGCGCGACTCGAGCGAGAACACCCAAACGGAATGCGCCACCGTATCGAACATTTCGGTTTGGCAAACAAAACGCATTTAACCAGAGCTAGTGAATTGGGCGTAATCGTTGTGCCTCAAGCGATTTTCTTGCACGAACTTCGGATGAATTTTCAAAAATATGTTCCGATAGCGTTCCTCGAAAATTGTTACAATCTCCGAGCCATGATTGATGCGGGATTGACCGTGGCACTATCAACCGATGGTCCTGTGGTACGCGAACTCGACCCGCTCGTGGGGATCAAAGCCGCCATGACTGAGCCGATGGTTGCAGGAAATGAATTGACACTCGAGGAAAGCTTGAATGCCTACACGCTGCAAGCCGCCATTGCGCAGGGTGACGAGTCAAACCGTGGCACGCTCGAGGTTGGCAAATACGCTGATCTGGTTGTAATTTCCGACCCGTTTTCTAACAAACCAGAAGATTGGAAACTCGAGAAAACCTTTATTGCAGGACTCAAGATCGAAAAAAATACTTTACCCAAATCTTCAAAAACCGATGTCCTGTAGGGGTTAGGCATGCCTAAGCCCTACGTCGCAACTTTTTCAAGGAGCAGACCATGACCATGATTTCCCAAATTTCAAACCGCGCCTACATTGACGGCACTTGGCACAAACTCGAGAAAAGTTTTGAAGTCCGCAACCCTTACGATCAAAGCCTGGTTGCCAATGTCGCAGATTGTGGCGCTGAAGAAGCCAAAATCGCGCTCGAGGCAGCAGTCGAAGCCTTCAAGCACTGGAAGAACAAAACAGGTTTTGAACGCGCCGCCGTCATGCACCGTTGGGCACAATTGATTCTCGAGCATCAAGAAGAACTCGGGCGCACCATGACCCTCGAGATGGGCAAACCGATTGTTGAAGGTCGTGGCGAAGCCGTTTACACCAGCACCGCCATCACTTGGTACGCCGAAGCTGCCACACGAATTGCTGGCGAATTTGTCCCCTCGAGATTTCCCAACAAACGCGCCTTTTCACGCCCTGAAGCGGTGGGCGTGGTCTACGGCATCACACCCTGGAATTTTCCTG
>JANMUC010000554.1:0-8713 GCA_031391225.1 Deinococcales bacterium | reverse complement strand
TTTTAAAGGCTCGAGATTTTTCTTTAATCTAATTTTTCGTTTGATTCACGCACATCTCGAACGACCTTAACAGCATAAGCATCTGCCTCCTCTTCGCTCGAGAATTTCGTGCCAGAAATTGAAGGCAATGCCTCGATCAATGCCACGCCAAATTCTTTGTTCGAGATCACATTGTTTTCGAGCTTTTGGGGTTCAGGCATAAAAAATTACCTCTAAATCAAGCATATCCTAAAGCTCGAGATTTTTTCTTGCGCTAGAATAAACCATGATTCAACTCTCCCCGATTCCAACACCGTTAACCTGGCATCTCGAGCCGCAAGATTGGAACATCACCGACAACGTTTTGACCGCCACGGCTGGGTCAAAAACCGATTTGTTTGTTGACCCACTTTTCGGTAATAAATCTTTGAACACGCCAATGTTGGTCTTTGAGAACAACCAAGATTTTATGTTCTCCGCTCGAGTCACCGTGGATTTTAACGGCACGTTTGACGCAGGTGTTTTGGTCATATACCAACACGAAACAAGTTGGGCGAAACTTTGCTTCGAGTATTCACCAAACCAAGACCCGATGGTGGTCAGCGTCGTGACCAAAGGTACTTCGGATGATTGCAACTCGGTTTTTATTGATGGTCACAGCGTCTATTTGCGCGTCTCGAGAATCAACACTGGTTTCGCCTTTCACTTCTCGAACGATGCCAAAGTGTGGCATATGATTCGGGCTTTTGCGCTCGAGCCTGGAGCAGCAAAAGTTGGGTTTCTGGTACAAGCCCCGATGGGCGAATCGTGCCGTGCCACGTTCTCGGAAATCGCATTCGAGCATAAAACCCTTGCTGACATTCGCTCAGGCTTATGAAACGCATTTTGTTCGTCTGCGCGGGCAACATTTGCCGCAGTCCAATGGCGGAAGGCATTTTCCGTAAACTCGTGCGCGACCAAAACCTCGAGCATCAATTTGAAATTGATTCGGCTGGCACAGGAAACTGGCATGAAGGCGAACCCGCGCACCCGAAAACCGTCAAAATGCTCGAGCTTCACAGGTCTGGGTTTAAACACGCCGCCCGTCAAGTCCGCCCATCAGATGCAAAATTTGATTTGATTCTGGCAGCCGACCATCACAACCTGGCAAACCTGACCCACATGCTGCCAAACACGCAAGGCAAAACGCGCTTGATGCTCGAGAAAACCGAAGTGCCAGACCCGTATTATGGGAGTTTGGAAGATTACCGAAATGTGTACGACATGCTGCTTCCCGCGCTCGAGAAATTGCTTGAAGAGTTGAAGCTCGAGTTGTGAATTGACTCGAACGACGTAAAAATCGGTGCGCACGGCGCACCCTACAAAACTCAAGTCATCAACGCTCGAGTTTCACAAATTCGTTAGAATCAGCATCATGAATTTCCCAAGCCAAGCTCGAGTGGTGATTGTTGGCGGCGGTATTGTTGGCGCAAGTGTGGCGTATCATTTGACCAAATTGGGTTGGCATGATGTGCTTCTTCTCGAGCAGAACGCGCTTGGTGGCGGGACAACTTGGCACGCGGCAGGGCTTGTTGGGCAACTTCGCACCAGCAACAGCATGACGAAAATCAACAAGTACAGCGTGGAATTGTACCCGAAGCTCGAGGCGGAAACAGGCATTGATGTGGGTTGGAAAACGGTTGGCAGTTTGATTGTCGCCACCAGCAATGACCGCATGATTCAACTTAAACGCACGATGGCGATGGCAGAATTATTTGGCGTGAAAGCCGAAATGATTTCGGCAGAATCCGCACTCGAGAAATTCCCACTGATTCGGATTGATGACGTGCTTGGCGCGGCGTGGCTGCCCGATGATGGCAAAACGCTTCCCAAAGAAACCGCGTTGGCGCTGGCAAAAGGCGCAGAATTGGGTGGCGCAAGAATTCTCGAGCATGTGCAAGTGCTTGATGTGCTGCGCGAGAACGGGCGAGTGTCTGGCGTTCGGACGCTCGAGGGTGATATTGCTGCCGAGTTTGTGGTCTTGTGCGGCGGCATGTGGACTCGAGAATTGGGACTGAAAATTGGCGTGAACATTCCACTTTTTCCAGTCGAGCATCATTACGTGGTGTCCGAACCGCTCGAGGGGGCATACGACGAGCTTCCTGTCGGGCGCGACCCGAACCGTTGCATTTATTATCGTGGCGAGGGTGACAAGATCATGCTGGGCGCGTTTCAAGCCTATACCAAACCTTGGGATACCAAACCGATACCGCATGATTTCTCAAACGCACTGCTCGAGCCTGACTGGGAGAAATATTCTGACCCGCTCACGGCTGGAAAATGGCGCATTCCAAAACTCGAGCACGCCAAATTTGAAGAGTTTGTGAATGGTCCTGAATCGTTCACGCCCGACAACAATTTCTTGATGGGCGAAACCCCAGAATTGCCTGGTTTGTTCGTGATGGCGGGCTTTAATTCGGTGGGCATTGCCAGCGCTGGCGGGGCGGGAAAATACCTTGCGGAATGGATTGTGGACGGTGAACCGAGCATTGATTTGTGGTCGGTGGACATACGGCGTTTTGGTCGCACCATGAACAATCGCCTGTTCTTGCGCGAACGAGTGACCGAAGTTTTGGGCTTGCATTATCAGATGGCATATCCAAACCGCGAACCGACTACGGGACGAAATCTGCGGCTCTCCCCTCTTCACACCGAACTCGAGCAAGTGGGTGCAAGTTTTGGACAGAAAGCGGGTTTTGAGCGTCCAAATTGGTTTGCATTGGATGGCAAAACCGAAGTCGAATACGATTGGGGGCGACAAAATTGGTTCAAGAATCACGAATTTGAGCACCGTGCCGCTCGAGAAACCATAGCAGTCTTTGACCAATCAGGATTTGCCAAACTCGAGGTCAAAGGACAGGATGCGCTGAAAGTTTTGCAACGCCTTTGCGCCAACGAGATTGACGTGCCAGTTGGTCGAGCCGTCTACACCGCCATGCTGAACGCTCGAGGTGGGTTTGAAAGCGATTTGACCGTGCTGAGGTTGGGACTCGAGGATTTCAGGTTGATTACTGGCAGTTCGCAAGCGGTTCATGATGCAGACTGGATTAAGCGAAATATTTCGCCGCTCGAGCAAGTGACCTTAACCGATGTCACCGAAAGTTACGCCGTGATTGGCGTGATGGGACAGAATGCTAGAACCTTACTGACGCGTCTGACCGACACCGATATTTCGCACGAAAGCTTCCCATTCGGCACATTCAAAAACCTCGAGCTTGGATTCTCGAGCGTGATGGCGGTAAGAATTACTTACGTTGGCGAATTGGGCTGGGAGTTGCACGTGCCAGCCTCTCAAGCCGTGCAAGTTTACAAAGCCTTGATGCTCGAGGGACAGGATTTGGGAATTGCAAACGCCGGGCATTACGCCATCAACTCCCTGCGGCTCGAGAAAGGTTACCGGGCTTGGGGCGCGGACATGAGTCCTGAAGACACCGCGCTCGAGGCTGGGTTGGGTTTTGCGGTCTGCTGGGACAAAGAATTTATTGGCAAGACAGCACTGCTCGAGCAGAAATCAAAAGGTTTAACCCGAATGCTGGTGTCATTCGTCCTCGAGAATCCCGAACCCTTACTCTGGGGCAGCGAACCGATCTTGCGCGACGGTGTGGCGGTGGGGTACACGACCTCGGGCAGTTACGGTCACACGCTGGGCGCGGCAGTCGGTTTGGGCTATGTGAAAAACTCGAGCGGCGTGAATGCGGCTTGGGTAAGGACCGGACGGTACGAGATTGTGGTGAATGGCGAAAAGTTTGCGGCGAAAGCATTCTTGCGTTCACCGTATGACCCAGAACGCAAACGCATTTTGATTTGACTCGAGCGCTAGCGCTAGTTTTGATCTACTTTACTAGCGCTAGTGCTATATTAACGATTATGCCAGCCGTGACCCTCAAACTCCGCGAATACCTCGAGACTCACCACCTAAACGCCCGTCAAGTCGAACGGGAAGCGGGCATTGGGCAGAACACCATTTACCGCGTGATGAAAGCCACCAACCTCAACCGCGACTCGTTGGCGGGAATTATTACGGCGCTCCGAAAACTGACAGGGCAACAAGTCAGCATTAGCGACGTGCTCGAGTACACCGATGACACCCTAACGCCAGCCACCATTCCAGGTGATCCGAGTGGTTTTATGGCATTGATCGGCTTATTCAACGACCCCGACAGTCCAGGTGACATCAGCGCCAAACACGACGAATACCTTGGACAGGCGCAAAATGACGAATACCTCGAGCAAGTTACAACGCCAAAAAGAAAAACATCCGCCAAAGGCAAACGCCAGTGAGCAAGAAAGCCAAAACAGGATTTCAACTTGTGCTGATTGACACCACACCGTTGTACGCGCTGGCAGACCGTCAAGATGTCGACCATGACCGCGCCTTGCAAGTTTTTAAACGCTTGACTTCTGAGGGCAACGTGACCCTGCAAATACCCGCGCCCGTGGTGTTTGAATTGCACCGCCTTCGGTTGTACCGAAAACCATTCGAGCCAGGAGTGGCATTACTCGAGATCAAGCAAATCATTCAACGCTTCCCAATCGCGCATCCAGAACCCATAGATTTTGAAGTGGCGCTCGAGCAACTGGCGCGTTTTCCGGATCAACGCATCACGCTGGCGGATGGGGTGACGGCAAGCATGGCGGGGCGGTTGAAGGCTCGAGTTTTTACGTTTGACAGGCATTTTTCGTTGTTGGGCGCGGCGCTTGTTTAATGAAAATTACCTTAGAGACGAAGTTGGACGCGCAATAATCCTGAAAGCTGTCTAGCAAGTGAGTTTCTAAGGTTCAGTTTGAACCGCTGCCGCAATGCTTTTTCTCGAGGCTAACTTTCGAATCAATCGCATCACAAAACGCAAGAATTTCACATACCAAGACCATGTTTGCCGTTTGGTGTTTGGCTCGAACAAAATTTGTGCATTGTCCAGCGCATCTTCAACCAACGCATCGTGCATGTAACGAATCAGCAGCGTCCAAGAAAACCGCATGTTCCCCTCAAGTTCTGCCTCGAGCACATGGGTTAAGCGGGTGTGATTTTCGTTGATGCGCTCGAGATAAAGTCCGTGAGTGCCAATAAATCCTTTGGGTGCAGTGAACCGAAATATTATTTTTTGACTTGGGCTGTACTGATCTATGGTGTAACCAATTGGTCCATGTCCGCCAACCGCTCCGACTTGCAGTGGGCGATCAAATTTCATCGGTGGCCAACCTCGGTTATGAGGCCAAACAGAATCGTTGCTCGAGGCAAGTTGATCTATCAAGTAACCAACACTTTCGATTGGGGCGCTCAGGATGCGTTCGTGACGGTTGATGACCATGTTAACGACCTTTCTTGGCTTTGAATGTTTTGGTCAGTAGCGCCAAAGTTCTGGTTAACGTAAACTCGGGTTTTTCAGTTTCGCCCATCAACTCGAGGAGTCGCGCACCGATAAACGTCACGTATTCGAGGTGTGCCAACACACCAGCTTGCTCGACTCCTGCGGCTTGGTGAAGTGTCTCGAGCGCCTGAAGTCGGCGTTGATCTACGCGGTGGACGAAGGCTTTAATGTTGTTGTCTCGCAATCCCCAAACGCGAATGCTGAGGTCAAGATGGTGGTCGAGTTTTCGCACGGCTTCACCGAGTTTTTCAGCACGTTTTTTGAGGTCGGTTTCTTGATTGGCAAGGTCAATGGGTTTGGAGGTCAGCTCCCATTCCCACCACTCGAGCAGCGCCATTTGGTAGGTTTGAAGGTCGCCAAAATGATGGTAGAACGAGCCTTTGGTAATCTCGAGGGTTTTGCAGAGCCGTTCGATGGTCAGGGCGTGTTCTCCCTCTTCGCGCAGCAGGTGAATGCCCGCATCAATCCAGTCTTGTTTGGAGGTTCGCATCAGGCGCTCCGAACCGTAATGAACGTCAGTGCGGCAAGTGTCAAGCAAAGCGGTGAGTACAGAACCAAATTGAGTTTTTCGTAAGGGCTACCTTTGATTTCGGGGCGCAATCGAGCATCAAAGAAACCACCTGCCCCGCGCAAAAACAGCACAGCGCACAAACCATAGGCTGCCAGTTTGTGTACCTCGAGCGATAAAAGTGGTGGGGTGATATTACCAACGACCAAGACGACATATGCGGCAACAAACAGCAAACCTGCCACGACCAGACAGGCAAGTACGGGCGGCATTGTCATGCCAGATTTTCCGCCAACCACGGTTTGCGCCAAGCTGTTGGCGTCTTTGCCTGGGAAATAACCACCTGCTGCCCAGTACACATGAATCAGCGCGATCCCAGCAAGAGCAATGGTAACAACAAGGCTGGAATAGAATTCGATCATAAACATACCATACCGTATGGTTTGTTTTTAAAGAGTTACGTTTGTCCTCTCGAGTTTCTGAAATCAAAAGTGCTCGAGCATTCCAAATCAATGCGTTATTTCGCTTTCACCAATACGATCTAAGTTGAGCCACCGAACGCACCAAACCAACCTTTTCCAAGCGTTCAAAATGCTCAAAAATGGATCGTGGAGGGTTGCGAAATCGTGTTTGACAGGCACTGACGGCATTCACAACCGCCAGGGGATTTAACGTCATCATCTCGAGAATAAATTCATCGGGGTGAATGGCGGACATGCCCAGTGGTTTCAGGGTTGCATCAGGAAAATCTTTGAGGTTGAACGTCACAATACGTTGCGCCTCGCAAGCAATCGCGGCGGCGATCACATGCGCATCGTTTGGGTCAGGCAGGTTGATGCTTGGAATCAAATGCTCAAAATCGACCACGAGACTTCCAAGAACGGCTTGGTTCATCAACTTTTTGGTGCGCTCGAGTTGCGACAATGTAATTTCTGGGTGGTCTTGAAGCAGGTTGCGAATCCATTCGTCATGAATTTGATTGGTCCAACGTGCGTCAAACAAACGTGTTGTTGCCAGTTCGACCAGTAAATCTCGTAACGAAAATGGGTAGAGTACGCAAGCGTCATAAAGCGCGGTGATCCGCACTAATCGTCCAGTCCAAGTTCTTGGGCTTGATCTGCCAGTGCTTGTCGTGCAGTAAGGCTTTCTTGTTCGGTAAGGCGTTGGTATTTCATGATTTCTTGAAGACCAAAACGCCGATGCGATCCGATTCGTCTGCATTGGATTCGACCCGCGTCTGCTTCGTTGACCAAAAATTGTCTCGAGACATGCAAATAATCGGCTGCCTCTTGACTGGTCAGTTCGGTGTTGTTTGGCAGGATGGTGGTGGCTTGTCCTTGGGCAGTGTTGATCAGAATTTCGCGCAGCATGGCTGTCACGCTTTGGGGTAGGGTAAATTTTTGTCCTGAGAGTTCCATCTTGATGGTTTGTAAGTCTGGTTGGAGGGCGTGCAGGATTTCTTTGGCTTCAAGAATGTCTGGCATGGTTGGGACATGGGTTTGGATGGCTTGAGTCATGATGAACCTCTGGAGGATTATACACCATAAACACCACAGATACCACAAACGATTTGTGCTCAAGCTTGTCACTCGAGCACAAATCTTAAACCTCAAAATTGCTTTAGCCGCCGTGCATTTTTCGGATCACGTCTGCAAAATTGGTGAGGTGTGCAATCAATCCCAAACCTAAAATCGAACCAACAACAATAACTGCGGTAATCCATTTCTTTTGCATAATCTTTCCTTTGACTCGAGTTTCTCGAGCGGTTTAAACGTGAGCGAGGGTTTCGCGGATGGTCAGTTGTGATGCCTTCCAAGCGGGGTAACTGCTGGCGGCAATAGCACCAACAACGATCAGTCCCAGCCACAGCAGCATGGCGCTGGGTGAAAGCACCAATGGCAATGGAAGACGAAACGCGAGCGTGCCAATCAAATTGCCAACAAATGCCGACAATGGCAGCGAAAGCACGATGGCAATAAACCAACTCAAAATACCAATAAAAACTCCTTCGCTAATCACGTTGCGCAACACCGTCAACGATTGCCCGCCGATGGTTCGCATGATGCCAAATTCTCGAGTGCGCTCAATGACGCTGGTGCTCATGGTGGACATCAATCCGAGGATTCCAACGGTTGCCATCAAAACGCTCATGGCGATCAGGGCGAAAATCAGGATGTAAACATGACCGTTTAACGCACCGTCCAAACGACCTTCGGAAATGCTGACTTTGATGCTGATGCCTTGACGCTCGAGATTGCGTTCTATGGCTTGCCCAACGCTATTTATGCTGGAAAAATTATGATTCTCGAACACGATTCGCACGGCATTGATTTGACCTGAAAACCCTGTGGCTTGAGCGAATGTGCTTGGTGTCACGTAAGCGCTGGCTGGCGTCAGGATTTCTCGAGCGACCCCAATCAGTTTGTATTGAACGGCGCGTCCTTCAACATTCAGTTTGATGGTGTCGCCAATTTTGGCATTCGGAAAGAACGCTTTGGCGGTGTGGTTCAGCACCACCGAGTTGCTATCGCCAGCCTCGAGCCAGCGCCCCGCGAACATCTCGAGTTGCACGAATTTGGTCTGAGGCGTCACTGATCGCAGGGTAAAACTGGCATGACCACCGTCGGGGTAGGTACGCACAATGTCCAGACCGTCAGCTCGAGCGACGGCGGCGGGAGATGTACTCCAAGCTTCAACGGTTTTCACGCCTTGCACACTCGAGATTGATTTGAGGACTGTTGCTTCTGAAGTTGGATGGTTCAAGCGAATCTCGAGGTCGTAATGACGGTTGCTCGCAGCTTCGGTCAGGGCTTGCTCC
>JANMUC010000549.1:0-5589 GCA_031391225.1 Deinococcales bacterium | reverse complement strand
AGACCCAAGCCTCTTCGATGTCCGAAACCCGAATCGCGGCTCGAGCGTCTGGGATTTTAATGTCTTGGCTGACAACCAGCACACCCGCATCCGACTCGAGGGCAGCTGGCAAGTATTGCTCTCGCAAAACGCAAGTCAAATCATTTTGTGTGGCATTTTTGGGTTCTTTGATTGCAATTACATTGGCGTCTGTGCCTTCGAGCACACCACCAAGGAGTTTTGCCAGGGTTGCTCGAGTCCAAGGTGTTAGGGTTTTGTTCACAAGTCCCTTAGCTTAACTTGAAATTGGCAATCGGGATGCTATTTCACAACCGCAATCTCGAAAGGAATCAAACCAAGCACCGGATCAGCAAATTTTTCCAAACCGATGATGTCGGTATCGTGCCCAAAACCCGATTCGACAAACATGTTCTCGCTCGAGAGTCTATTCCTAAGTTTCTCGAGTAAATCCTCGAAGGTCAGCACACCCTCGAAAATGTCGTTCGAGTCGTTCGGGTCGGTTGGGCGCGGGGTTAGCCCACCGCGCACCCGTAGTTTTAACGCCCCCTCGGGTTGACCTTCAGGAATCTTGAAGGTGATTCGGCGCACCACAGGCGTACCACGGTACGGTTGTAAACGCACGTTCACGCCAATCACCTGACCCGCCTTGGCTTTTTTGACTTCAGGCTCGAGCTTGACGATTCTGGCAAGCGCAAACGGCGCGACCTCGAGATTGACTTTCACGGATTTTAGACCGCTGGCACGGTACGGATTCTCGAGCAAGACCGAAATTGGTACGGCAGCCCGAAGTGCGGCACTCGAGCCAACGTCATTTTCGTCGGTGGCACGGTCACGCAAGGTGATGCTTGGGCGATCGGTAAACTCGAGGCTGGTGCGCACGATCACGCTACCAGGAGAATTGCCTTCAAACATCGTGTCCATAGCGGATTGCAGGCTGATCAAACTTAGGACACCAACAAAAGATTCGACTGGCGCTAGACCCAATTTCCACACTCGAGAGGCTGTGCCGTTCTTGACCGTAATCTCGAGCGGCAGTAAACCTGCATCCTGTCCAATCACGCCGCCCACGGCATACGGGCGGTCTGTCAAGATTGCCCCAAAAGGCACTCCCGCGTTCTCGGCAAGTTTAAACGGCACGGTCGAACTTGGCACAATTGCGTTCACATACGCTGGCGCAGCCGCAAACCTGGCTCGAGAATCGCGCAAGAACGGATGCCCAAACGCCAGAATTTGATTGCCGATCAGCGCCGTGACCGTGCCAATCGCGCCAATGTTCATGTCGCCCGAAATCAGTCGCACCGAAATCGGCGCTCCAGGCTCGAGCTTGTAGGGACGCTCGAGTGCGGTAGAACCCCCACCAGTTTGGGCTTGGCTTGGAAAAACCGTTTGATTGATGCCACGCGCCCTGAGCGCCTCGAGCAGACGGTTTTGCGCCCGTGAACTGATTCCGTTCATGGCGAGCGGCGCAGACAGCGGCACAGCCCCAATTGGCGGCAATGCCAGCACATTCAAACCGTACTTCTCGAGCACCAGAGTCGTGGGCTTGATCGGTAAAGCTCGAGTCATGACCTCAATGGGCGTAATTAAACCCAAATTGTGATCGGCGCTCGGAAAACCCGCCGACACCGCGCCCACCAGTTTTTCATTGATGTACACAGGTGAACCGCTCATTCCAGCCGCAATACCGCCTGAAGCGGCAATAAAATCACCAGACGCCCGAAACAAAATGTACGGAAAATCTTCACCAGCCTCCTGCACAATCTCGAGCACCTTAATCGGAAACCTCGAGATCACATTGCCCGCCCCAGCCGTCAGCCCATACCCCTCGAGTCCAGGTTTGACATCGGACAGCGCAAAATTGCCCTGGGCAAAAGCCAAACTCGAGAAGCAAAAAGCCAAAACCGTCAACGCCCGCAGAAAAATTCGCATTGCTTTCATAGCAACACCCCAAGCCATGAGAAACTCGAGAATCCCGTGAAAGAACAGGATACTCGAGCCACAAATTTTATATTGGTTTTCGCAATTACCAAAAGGTCTCAGCAAGCAACGACCCTACTTTAACGTCCCGCGTAATTGTCGCTCGAGACGAGGGCATCACGCAAAATTGGGATCATGTCCAACGCGCGACCCGTACCGAGTGCCACAGCTTCAATGGCGTTCGGCGCGATCAGTACTGGAATGCCTGTGCTTTGGCGCAGACGTTCGTCGAGGTTGCGCAACAACGCGCCGCCACCAGTCAAGATGATGCCGCGATCAATGATGTCTGAAATCAATTCTGGCGGGGTCGTCTCGAGCACTTGACGCACGAGGTCAACGATTTTTTGCACGGGTTCTTGCAGGGCTTCGGCAATGTCGGCGCTGGTGAGTTGCACGGTTTTCGGCAAACCGTTGATCAAATCGCGCCCGCGCACTTCGGCGGTGAACAGATCATCGCCTGGATTCAGGGTTGCCGCGCCAATTTTGACTTTTAATTCTTCGGCGCTGCGCTCACCGATCATCAGGTTTTCTTTGCGGCGCACGTAACGAATAATCGCTTCATCGAGTTCGTTGCCTGCAACCCGAATGCTCCTCGAGACGACAATGCCGCCCAAAGAAATCACAGCAATGTCGGTGCTGCCACCGCCAATATCCACAATGATGCTGCCAGTTGGTTCGGCAATTTGCACGCCCGCACCAATCGCGGCTGCCATCGGCTCTTCAATCAAATACACTTTTCGCGCCCGTTCACGAACCGCCTGCACGATACCGCGCTTCTCGAGGTCGGTCACGCCAGAAGGCACGCCCACCATGATGGTCGGACGAAAAAAGCGTTGATAGCCCGTAATGACCTTGTCCAAGAATTTGGTCAACATTTTCTTGGTCAGTTCAAAATCGGCAATCACGCCGTCTTTGATCGGACGAACCGCCACAATATTGCCCGGCGTGCGCCCAATCATGCGATACGCCTCTTCGCCGACTGCTTTAACTTCTTTGGTGTCGCGTACCATCGCGATCACTGAAGGTTCTTGCAGAACGATTCCGCGTCCTTTGACATAAACCAAAAAGTTTGCCGTCCCCAAATCGATTCCGATGTCCTCAACAAATTTCACGTTTTAACTCCTCGAGCCGTGTACATGACACGGCTGTTCTGCTCGATTTTTTACGCCACACAATCCAAAAAACTGGAAATGGCGGGTCTCAAGGGTCGAGTGTACCATTCTGGAGGTGTGCAAGCGATGAAACCAAAAAAGCGGCAAAATCTGAGCCACCAAAACCAAAACCACGGTTAAGCAAAAAAGCGCATGCATTGACAAAAAATCTCGAGAGACACAAGCCCTGTTCAATTTCCATACTTTAAAACCTGCAAAACCCGTACAATCAAGTATCTCTTTGGAGGAACCCTGTTGAAACGAATTTTGGTTGTGCTGCTCATCTCATTTTCTGGCTCGAGTTGGGGAGAACCCCAAAGCGATGCCCCTGTTTTGCCACCCCATGTACCAATTGCACCCATTCAAACCGAACCCACAAAACTCGAGCCAATCACACCCAGCCTTCCTCAACCCATCACACCAAACACGCCAAACGAACCAGTCCCCGAAGCAACTCCAACTTTTACCCCCATCATCACGCCGTCTAAGCTCAAACAAATCCCAACCAAACCTAAAGTTGCAAAAACCAAAATAGCCAAACCGCGCCAAATTCAACTGGGCATTAAAAACAGTGTCACCTTTGATTCAAGAATCGTGCTTGGCTATCATGTCAAGATTGTGCACGTCAACCTCGAGAATCCAAAAATTCGGATCAAAGCTATCCTGCCCAAGCACAACAAAGGCGCGAATTTTGACGCGATGGTCGCTGGTTCCAAAGCCATCGCCATGATCAACGGCGGTTACTTCAACACCGCCACCTTCGCCCCAGCCGGTGATCTGGTCATCAACGGACGGTACGTCGCCAGGGGTAAACTCCGCACCGCCCTCGGCATCACCCCCGACAACCGCGCCTACCTGTGGGTCAAACCAGAATCCCTTTCTCGCGCCTCGAGGCTCGACTGGTCGGGCTTTGAAACCCTGATCTCGAGCGGACCATACATTCTGCGCCGAGGTCTGGTGCAAGTTACACCCAAAAGTGAAGGTTACAAAGACCCCGCCGTCTGGGGAAGCGCCGCCCGTTCGGCAGTCGGCATCTCGAGTGAACGCAAACTGTTTTTTGTCAGCACCCGCGAAAAACTGAACTTATGGCAATTAAGCAAAATCATGAAAGCGCTAAACGCCAAAGACGCCATTGCCTTAGACGGTGGCTCAAGCGTCGGCATGGCATGGAAGGGCAAGGTTTTGATTCATCCGAAGCGTAGGATTGCGTTTTCGATTGCGGTTTACCAGTAAAAGCAATTGCTCGCGCCACCCTCATCCCCGACCCTTCTCCCGCTTGCGGGAGAAGGGAGTTTACTTGTTATACACGTGTGGCTCGAGGGGTTTTGCTAACTGCCAATTGCTTTAATTCAAAACTCGAGCCTCGCCGCCTTGGGCTTTTTTCTCCCAAGGTTTGGCGGCGCGTTCGTACTTTGCCAGCACCGCATCGCCATTGATGCCAAGTTTGGGTTGTAACCACGGACACTCGAGTTTGAGAATTGCTGGGGTGTTTGGCGTGGCTTTGACCTCAAGTTCCCAGACTTCATAACCAACGTCAGATCGCACTCGCACCCGAATTGGGGTGTTTGGAACACCTTCTTGATTTTGCAAAATTTCATCGAGTTGCTCGAGTTGAGCATCCCTAACCTCTTCCAAATCAAGCTCGAGCGACAAGATTTTCGGCATGGCTCGAGCCTCATCGAAGGTCAGCACGTCTTCGATGCTGACCCGAATGCCCTCACCGTCAGGTTCGACCTCGACGATCACCAGCGCGGGCATGTCCTCGACGAGTTTAGTGTTGATCTTTTCATAAGCTCGAGAGAACGCCACAAGCTCGAGCGAACCCACATTGTCGGTTAAATTCACACGTGCCATCATACCGCCAGATTTGGTCGGTTTGCGTTGCACACCCGAAATCATGCCCGCCAGCACCGCCTTCTTGCGCCCGCGATAGCCTGCCACCGCGCCAGAATTGTGAAACCAATACTCGAGACTAGGGGCTTTGGTGCTGGCAGCCTCGAGCATTCCAGGGTAATGCTCGAGCGGATGCCCGCTGATGTACAGTCCAACGGCTTCTTTTTCAAATTGCAGTTGTTGAATGGCTCGTGCTCGAGATTCATCCTCGGTTTGGGCTGGTGGAATAATCCGAAGTTTTGGTTCGGGCGCAATGGTCGCCATGCCAAACAAGGCATTCATGCCTTGATTTGCCATTTGCGCCTGACCTGCCGCGTAATCCAGCGCATCTTCGACAGACTCGAGCAAGGATTGCCGAATGCCGAACGCATCAAACGCACCGGCTTTGACCAGGTTTTCCACCCAACGACGGGTCAAACCAACGTGCTGCAACCTCGAGCAAAAGTTTGCCAGACCTTTAAAAACGCCATTTTTCTGACGTTCCTCGAGAATCGCCAGCACAGATTCCTCGCCCAAGCCTTTCACCGCAAAAAGTCCGAACAAAATCTTTTCACCAACCACTTTAAAG
>JANMUC010000545.1:0-9913 GCA_031391225.1 Deinococcales bacterium | reverse complement strand
TTTTAAAGTTGCGGCTTCACCCGCCCAAGCCGCGCTGGTCGTGGTCAACCCAGAAGTCTCGAGCGTCCGTGATGCAGACCGTATCATTGGGCTGCTCGAAGCCAACGAAGTCCGTGAGTCACGCCTGGTGATTAACCGAATGCGTCCTAAAATGGTGGCTCGAGGGGACATGCTTTCGGTGGATGACGTGATCGAGATTTTGGCGGTCAAGCCGATTGGCATTATTCCCGAAGACGAAGGCATTCTGATCTCGACCAACATTGGCGAACCTGCCAGCCTGTCAAACGCGACCAAAGCGGGCATCGCTTTTTTTGATACCGCACGGCGCATTCACGGCGAGGACGTGCCATTTCCGAAACTCGAGGACAAAGATGGTTTCTTTGCCAGCCTTGGCAAGTTGTTCAGGAGGGGTTAATGTTCTGGGGACGCCGAAAAACCAAAGACACCCTGAAAAACCGTCTGCAAGTCGTGTTGCAATACGACCGTGCGGGTTTGCCACCCGGACGCGAGGAAATGCTGCGCAATGAACTGATGGCAGTGATTCAAAAATACTTTCCAGGCGCAAAAAGCCAACCGAATTTAAACGTCGAACGGCGCGGTGAGAACGTGATTTTGACCGCCGATATTCCGCTCGATTAAAGCTCGAGCTTTCATGATTGAATACAAATGGTTGAGATCAGTCTCAACCATTTTAGAATCTGTTTTAACGCCAAGTTCGATTCAGGGTTTCGGTGGCTGTTTCACGCACTTCTTGATTCGGGTCATGAAGAAGTTTTTTGAGGGTTGCATCTGGCGTGTTGCCGTTATATGCAACTTGCCACCGAACATTTTTGTCAGGATCAATTGCGAGTTTCTCGAGCACCCAAGCTGCTGTGGCTGTGGTTTTGGAATAAGCCAAAGTTCGCCGTATCTCTGGGTTGGAGTCTTTGATTAAAACTTCAAACACGGCTTTACTCAGGTCGTCACGGCTTGCAATTTTTTCGCGTACTTCGTCGCTCGAGTCTTTGGCAAGAATCAGCATCATGGTTTGGGGTAGCTCGTCGTGCTCTGCCAAGCATTCGCGTACTTTTTGGTCTGGGTCAACAATCAGGTGTTCATGCAGTTGATTGTTCCACATGAAAAGCTTGGCAATTTCAAGGCGCACTTCAGGCTCAGGGTCTAGCGCCAAGGCTTGTAGTAACTTTACTTCACCGTGTTGACGCAAATTTTGAACAATCCATGAACGCACAATGGCTTCTGGGTCTGTCGCCAAAAGGCGTAATTCTTTGATTGGAATACTCGAGTTCGAACCAGCAATACCACGCACGTACTTGTCTGTATCGTAAGCCAATTTCTCGAGAATCGTTACCGAACAAAAGACACGAATACCAACATCAAAACGTACAGAAGAATCGGGGTCTTGACTGAGTTTTGTATAAAGCGCATCGGTACAATTGTCGTTTTTGATCACGGCACGACGAACATCAGAATCTGGGTGTCTTGCCAATTGTTCGAGCAACTGAACAGAAATACTTTTGCTTTCTGCTACGGCAACACAAACACTATTCTGTTTATGTGTAGCCAGTTTCTCGAGTATCACATGGCTAACATTCGGGTTTAATGCCACAGCTTTCAGGATCGTCCATTTACCATGTCCACTTAAATATTCGAGCGCAGCAACTGGTGCGTTGGGATTGGCAGCTACCGCATACTGCACGGTTGGATCAGAGGTTTTAGCCAACACGAGCAACCGAGATGCAAGGGTTTTTTTGCTTTTTGCTTCTTTTTTGAGCGCTGTAACGTCCATACTTTAGATTATGCTTTTTTTTAGTTCGTTTCCTGAGAATTGATGTTACCAACATCAAACTCGAGCAAAAAGTTGCTCTTTTTGCCAGCCTTGCCAAGTTTTTACGAGGAGTTAATGTACTCAACTATTTTAAAATCTATTTTTAACGCCAAGATCGGTTGAGGGTTTCTAAGGCGGCTTCACGAACATCTTGAATCGGGTCTTGAAGAAGTTCGTTGAGGACTTTATTGGAGGTGTAGTTGTTGTAGGCAACTTCCCAGCGTACGGTTTCGTCGGGGTCACTTGCCAGTTGCTCGAGCACCCAATTTGGTATACGGCTTGGTTTGGCATAGGCTAAGGTACGGCGTACTTCTGGGTTTGGGTCTTGAAGCAAAACTTCCAATACGGCTTTGCTTAAGTTATCGCGGCAGGCTAAACTTTCGCGTACTTGGTGACTATGGTCTTTGGCAAGAATCAGCATTTTGTTTTTTGGTAATTCATAATGTTGAGCCAAGCATTCACGAACTTTTTCGTCTTCATCAGTCACCAAGTGATTGTGTAGTTGATTGTTCCAAGTACCAGCGTTTTCGTTGACAATGGCAAGTCGAATTTCAGCATCAGCATCTCGAGCCAAGGTTAATAGTAATTGCAGTTCTCCGCGTTGACGAAGGTTGCGAACAGTCGAAGCGCGGACGTTTGCTTTTAGGTCGGTTGTTAAAACACGCAGGTCTTTGGTTGGAACACACTTATTCCAAGCCACAGCGCAGCGCACCTGCTCATCGTGATCGTAGGCAAGTTTTTCCAGTATCCCAACTGGACAAGCCGTGCGAAGAGCGACATCGAAACGCACCAAAGAATCAGGGTCTTGACCAAGTAAGGTCAAAATTGTGTCGGTACAATTTTCGTTTTCAGTGACGGCACGGCGCACAGCAGTATCAGAATGCCGTGCGAGCTTTGCCAACAGTTGAGCTGGGACTTTGGTGCTTTGAGCGACGGCAACGCAAACTGTATTCTGTTTGTGTACAGCCAGTTTCTCGAGAATCGCCACGCTGACATTTGGATTTAATGCCACGGCTTTCAGGATTGTCCATTTGCCGTGTCCACTTAAATACTCGAGCGCCGCAAGATGGGTGTTGGGATTGCTCGCCACGGCGTATTGCACGGTTGGGTCGCTGTTTCTGGCTAACTCGAGCAGCCGAGATGCAAGGGTTTTTTTGCTTTTCGCTTCTTTTTTAAGGGCTGCAATGTCCATCAATTCTCCCGATGTAATTTTTAAGATTTGAAAGCTCGAGAAACCCAGTTTACTTTGGTTTCACTGGGTTGAACATCTCGAGTCCACCCGCTTTCAAAAAGCGTGCTTGAAGATTCCCGAGGCTTTCAACGGGCTTTGAACTTGCATCGCCTGGTAATGTTCCCGCAAAGACTTCGAGCGCGTCTGTGAAGCCGTCCAAATCGCTGTCAACATCAAATACACCTCGAGTATCGTACTGATTTTTGAGGGTATCCAGTTTGGCTTCGGGTTTGCTGTCACGGTCACTTGGGTTTGATCCTGCCATACGCTCGAGCGAATCTGGAATGCGGTCGTAATCACTGTCGCCGCCGTACCGAAGCCCCGAGTACAGTGCAGCACTGATGTCTTGTTTCTTACCGCGCCAGAAACCAATGGCATAACCAAAACTGTTCCAAGGTGCGCCACCTTTTGGGTTGACATGACACAACGTGCAACCCGAACGCTCGAGCGCCGTACCCGAGACTTTCTCAAAGTGCAGCACTTTGCTGGCGGCGCTTAAAAAATCACTGCGAGCGCTGACAGCACCACAAATCAGTACGCTGGCGATGATAAAAGCAAAGCCATGAACGGGTTTCATGGCTTTTGGATGATCAGTTTTAAAAAAAGTTCCCACACTGGTTTTAGCTTTTCACCAAATCGCGGATGAACAGATGGAAGGACAAGATTGGCGCATAGGTTTCGATGTTGACCAGCAATGTGCCGTCGGGGGCGAACTTGCGCACGATATGCCCACCGCGTCTGGCGGCGTAAACATGCCCTTGATGGTCGATGCCGATGTCCATGACGTTGTTGGTATCTTCGCCGTGAAGTGGTTCGATGTTAAAACTCTGACCTTGTTTGCCTGCGGGGAAAATCAGTGACCTGATCTTAGAACTGCTGGCATCGGCAATGTAAAGTACGCCCGTGGCGTCAACGCCCACGCCGTCCAGAACGCGCAGTTCGCTGGATTCGGAATTGATTTTAAAGCTGAAACGCTGAATAAATTCGCCGTCTTTGTTAAAGCGTTGCACTTGACGGTTTCCGTAATCGAGCACGTACACAAAACCGTCGCTGCCCGCAATCACGTTGCGCGGATCGTCGAACGTGCCGCGTCCTGCGCCGCGCCCACCAAATTTAGAGATAAACTGACCATCCAGCGTGAAACGCTGCACCATGCAAGCCTCGCTGTCGAGCACGTAAACTTGATCCCAGGGGGCGACGCTGATCGCGGCGGGGTACAAGAAATCGCCTGGTTTCATGCCGTAATTGCCAAAGGCGCTCAGCTCCGTGCCGTTGGGGTCGAGCTTGCGAATCATTTTTGGGCTGCTCTCGCCGGCGCGGTATTCAAAGACCGCCGCGAACAAATTCAAATCCCTGTCGGCTGCCACCGCGACTGGAGCGGCTGGGAATTTGTCTGCGCCCTGCCCGATGCTCGAGAGGCTGCGCTCGAGGTTGCCCTTGCCGTCCAGAATGCGTAAGGGTCCTTTGCGCGAGTTAAGACTGACCACAAGTTGCACGGGTCCGTCAAGGCTGCTGCTGCCCTCGAGCAGTCCCACATCAACGGCTTCGATGACTTCGTTCAACGAGGCGCGTTTTTCGGGGTCTTTTTCGATCATGCGCATGACCAAATCGTTCAGTTTTTGGCTGACCTCGAGGTTGACTTGGCGCGGTGGCGTCGGGGTTTGAAAAATCTGAGCTTGCACCACGGCTTCGTAACCGCCTTTAAACGCGGTGACGCCCGTCACCATTTCGTAGAACACCAGTCCAAGGCTGTAAATATCGGTGCGGTGATCAATTTTTAAGCCCCTGGCTTGTTCTGGACTCATGTAGACGGGCGTGCCGACTCGAGCGCCGGTCATGGTGAGACGGGTCAAGACTTTACCGGCGGCAATCCCGAAATCCATCAGTTTCACGCCGCTCGGTTCGATGCTGGGCGGGTTGAAGCCCATCGCGGACTTGGTGACCATGATGTTGCCTGGTTTGATGTCGCGGTGAATGATGCCTTGCTTGTGAATGTAACGCAGCGCGTCGGCGGTGGCTCGCAAAACCATCGTGCTGTGCTCGAGGGTCAAGCGCCTGGTTTCGATCAGGCTCTCCAAGCTTTCGCCCTCGACAAATTCCATGCTGATAAAGTGGGTTGTGCCTTCGTTGCTGTGCTCGAACACTTTAATGATGTTTGGGTGATTCAGGCGCATCAAGACTTCGGCTTCGCGGTGAAAACGGCGCACGAATTTGGCGTCGGCAACAAATTTTTCTTGCGGAATTTTTAAAGCCACCACTTTGGAATCGTCTTTTCGGAGCGCACGGTAGACCGTTGCCATGCCGCCGATGCCTACGCGATCACGCAGTTCGTACCGAGATAAGCTTGAGTTGCCCTCGCCCTTAATGTTGTTGGCATTGATCCCAGCCAAGGTTGGGGTACGACCTGTTTCGCGGGATGGTCGGCGTTTGTTGGATCGAGGGCGAGCATATGCAGTACCGAGCGGCACGAGTGAGGACACCAGAATCATGGCGGCAATCACCAGGCTGGCATCGGCACGGTGCGGGTTTGACACGCCACCGCTAAACGCTGGGGTTTGCGCCAAAAAGAACAGGGCGATCGCAAAAATCAGTCCCGCACCACCCGCCACAAGCGTGGTTAGGATGGCTGGCAAGCGCCAGAAAATAAACACGGCAAAGGCAAACAAGGTCAGCAACAAAATGGCGGTCATGTCATGACCTGCGCGATCACACCCGTAATGTTATCCGGTCCACCGCGTTGGTTTGCCAGACCAATGAAATACTCGAGTGCCATTTGCAGCGCTGAACCTCGGTTCAGTTCGTCTAAAAATTCGTCGATGCGCACTTGGTTGTGCAAACCGTCCGAAGTCAAAATAAACGTATCGCCCGTTGAAATCGGAAAGCTGAGTACGTCAACCACCACCTGAGGGCGAGTCCCTAGCGCTCGCGCCAGAAGGTTGCGGTATTGATGATTTTCGGCTTGTTCGCGCGTCAAAATGCCCTTTTCGACCTGTTCTTCGACCCAGGAATGGTCTTTGCTGATTTGTTGCACTTGTCCTTTGCGCACCAAATGCGCCCTCGAGTCACCGACATGCCCCAGAATACCCTTTCGCTCGTACAAAATAAGTACGGTCAAGGTTGTACCCATGCCGTCACGTTCTGGAAACTCGAGCGCGGTTTTGTAAATCGTGCGGTTGGCGGCTTGAATGCTCTTCTCGAGCGCCTTCTCGAGCGCAATGGCGGCATTGCCATGAGCGACAAATTCGACATAATCGTTGATGGCTTTGGTCACGACATCGACCGCAATTTTGCTGGCGTACTCGCCTGCCGCAGCGCCACCCATGCCGTCAGCCACAGCCAAAAACACCAAAGGGCCTTTGGTGGTTTGAAAGGTTTTGACTCGGTGATAGTCTTCGTTCGAATCGCGCACGCGACCCACGCTAGAACCATGTCCGAAATTTACTCCTGGTCGTGTCTGCAACGCTCACCTCGAGAAATCTTAATCCGATCTGGATTCTAGCATTCGGTGGGTGGCTTATGGCTCGTCTAAATCACATCGCAGATATTACAAGCGTACAGATATTGAAAATTGTCGTAAGTGACGGTTTTTTATCGATACTTACGACAACATTGGAATAGGTCATCTTGTTGTTGCTTCACAGTGGTAGGCTTTTGCAAGCAACCTTAATGCTTTGAAAAGAGGAGTCTTGTGCTTCGTTTTGCCGTTTCCAGTTGGAGTCTCGATTGCTTGCTCAATTCTGGGACGTCCTTGCTCAAGTTGATTGAACTTTTGCCAGAGCATCAGATTGGCACGCTTGAAATCTGCCATTTTCATTTGCCATCGACCGACGCAAGCTACCTCGAGACGCTCAAAGAAAGTCTGCAAGCCGCAGGGATTGAACTGTTCAGTATCCTGATTGACGCTGGCAACATTGCTTCGCCAGATGTGAGCCAAATAGCAGCCGACGATTCGCTGATTCGGCATTGGATTAACGTGGCAACGACACTTGGGGCAGAACGAATTCGGATTGACGCGGGTCTTGAGCCTCCGACCTTTGAAGTGATCAAGCGTAGCGCCGGACGACTTCAAGAATTTACTCAAATTGCCGCCGCCAGCGGACTTCAGGTCAGCACCGAAAATTGGCATGCCACCAGTCAAAATCCAGAAGCCTTACTCGAGATTCTCGAGCGTTGTGCTGGCACGGTTGGACTCTGTGCGGATACAGGCAATGCCGAAGCCTCGAGCGACAAGTATCAAACGCTGGCTTTACTGCTGCCCAAAGCGAGTTCGGTGCATTTTAAACCGCGTTACACGGCAACTGGAGACATTGACTTAATTGATCTCGAGCTTTGCGTAAAACTGATTCAAGAAGCAAACTTTGATGGTGTGCTGACCCTTATTTTTGACCACAAACACGACGAATGGCAAGGCATCGCTAGTCTGCGCAAAGCCCTGAAATCACGGTTCGAGTCATCAATCTTCGATTAATTCGCTGATGTTGCGCGGGTTGACATCGATTCGCACGCGCACGCTACCCTCCCGAGAGCGTCGTGCCGGTTCGAGCAAATGTTGCAGTCGCTCGAGGTTGTCGGTTTTGACCAGCAGGTTAAAGACGTACAAGCCGCGCAACCTTGGAATCGGATTTGGTGCGGGTCCGAGCAATTCGGTCTTGGTCGCACCACGATCTCGAATCAGGGCGGCAATTTTTTGCGCGGCTTGCTCGGCATCCTGGGCTTTGCGTCCCGCCAGTTGCACCTGCGCCAGTTTGGCAAACGGCGGAAACGACAAGGTTTCCCTGGAATCCAACTCCAATTCTGGAAAAATCTCGGCACTGTGCTGCTCGAGAATCTGAACCAACGCAGGATGCTTGCCCGAAAAGGTTTGCACCAGTAACAACGGCGCTCGGGTCGGATGCCACTCGAGCAATTGGCGCAACAGCACATGAAAGCGTTCCGAACTGCGAAAATCAGGATGCGTGTGAAAGGTGTCGGCAAAGGTCAGGGCGATCAATGCCAAATCTGGCGGTGGCTCGAGGCTGAGAACAGCCGTTGTGCCGACCACCACGCCCGACTCGCCACGTTTGAAGTTGGTCAGATCGTCTTTTTGATCGCGGTCATACCGGTAAACGTTTGTTCCTGGCAGCAGTTTCTCGAGTTCGGTCTGAATCCATTGCGTGCCAGGACCTTTGGGATTCAGCACCGTTCCCTCACATTTTGGGCAGCGTTTGGGCGGCGTGGTCTGATGCCCGCACTGATGACACTCGAGCGTCCGCGATTGGGCGTGAAACCGCAGTGGCACGTCGCAATTGGGGCAATACGGCAACCAGGCGCAATCTGGGCATTTGACCAGGGCGCTAAAGCCACGCCTTGGCGCGATTAAAACGGCTTGGCGTCCACGTTCGGCAACTTGTTTCAAAACTTTTTTCAGGGCGTTGGAAAGTGGCCACGACTCTTTGGCAACCGCCATGTTGCTCATCGGACCCATTTCGGGCGCGAGGTTTGGGTTGGCGTAATCGACAATATGGATTCTCGAGCGTGGCGGTTCAAGCACGATGCCATGAAGATCAAGGCTTTCGACGCTCGGCACTGCGCCTGTAAAGACTAAATTCGCGCCACTGGATTCAGCCCGTAACTTTGCCGCATCGGGTACAAAAACCCTCGAGCCACCCTGCAACTTCCAGGCATCCGAGCCTTCCTCCTCGAGCACGATCAATTTGAGGTTTTTGATGGGTGCCAAGAGTGCCATCATCGTGCCAAAAACCACTTCAAATTCTGCCTCTCGAGCGCCAATCCAAACCGCTTGGCGCTCTCGGGCGTTCAAATCAAAATGCAGCATGGCACTCGGGCGCACGCCAGCTAGGGCTTTGAAGGCACGCTCGAGCCGTCCTCGGTCGGGCGCGAGGTACAAGACGCCGCCCTTGGTTTGGCGGATCAGTTGCGCGATCATGGCTTGTCGTTCGCGCCAGCGTCCACCATGAATCCGTGCCAGGTTCGGCTCGAGCTTGACAATCTTGGGCGGTGGGTCGGTGTGTGGAAACTCGAGTTGAACCGCCGCCACCGCCTCAAAACTGCGGTACGCCAAGCCCAAACGCTCGAGTTTGCTGACCACGCCACTCGAGACGCCCGCGTCACGCGCCCATTCTGCCAAGCTGGCGCTGCGTCCCAAATCTTGCAGCGTCTCGAGCGCCCTCGCCTGCTTGGGCGTGAGTTTCACATCTTCAGGCTCGAGGGTCGGCTTGATGATTTCCCGCATTGGTTCAAGCAAATTTGCTTCTTCTTCGAGCAACCCTTGCGAGCGCAAGAACTCGAGCAAGCCAGGGTCGTGCAATGCCGCGCTGGTCCAATCTTGCAAGGCGTCGGCGCGGGCGGGCAGTTCACTAATGTTCAGCCCAGGCACGAGCCGCACCAGATGCTCGATCTCTTGGCGCAACCCAAAAGGCAAGAAGTCCTCGAGCACCACGCCAAGCGGCGCGAGCGAATAGCCCGCCACCGCCTTTAGAGTCTCGAGCGCATCAGCACTCAGAATTGGGCTGGAATCCAAGAGCGCAATGGCATCTTTTAAATGCAAACCTCGGTCCACCCGAGAATCCTCGAGTACCTCAAGCACCACCCCAACCCGAGCGCCACCCTGCCACGGCACCAGAACCCTGGCACCCAAAGCTGGAGTCTGGGTTTTTAAGGCACGAAAATCGTACGCCCCCAGTGGAAGCGGCACGAGCACGCGCCAGATTGTGAATTGTGGGTTGGTTGAAAGCATATTTTAAGGCAGAGGGCAGAGGGCAGAGGGCAGAGGGCAGAGGGCAGAGGGCAGAGGGCAGAGGGCAGAGGGCAGAGGGCAGAGGGCAGAGGGCAGAGGGCAGAGGGCAGAGGGCAGAGGG
>JANMUC010000475.1:0-3446 GCA_031391225.1 Deinococcales bacterium | reverse complement strand
ACCGGACATCCGGTTCATCTGGTTCATGCGCTGGCACAAACCCAAACTCGAGATTTAACGTTTGTCGGTAACAACGTCGGCGAGGCTGGTTTGGGTGGCGGGCGTTTGCTCCGCAATGGGCAACTTAAAAAAGCAATCGGTTCGTTTTTTACCAGCAACCCAGAGGCGGTTGCCGCCGCCCAATCGGGTGCTCTCGAGGTGCAATTGATCCCGCAGGGTTCACTCGCTGAGGCATTGCGGGCGGGCGGTGCGGGCATCGCTGCGTTTTTCACGCCAACTTCAGCAGGCACGGTGATTGGGGAAAATCTCGAGACAAGGGATTTTGCAGGTGTGCCGCATGTGCTCGTGCCTGGGATTCGGGGACATGTTGCGCTTGTGCGGGCTTGGAAAGCTGACACGGCGGGCAATTTGGTGTACCGCATGACTGAACAAAACTTTAACCGCGCCATGGCAACCGCCGCCGACCTGGTGATTGCCGAGGTCGAAGAGATCGTGCCTGTCGGCAGTCTCGAGCCTGAAAGCATTCACACCCCTGGTGTTTTTGTGGATTTTTTGGTGCAGGCTCATGTCACCCTGGAATTGCTCGGCTCAAGTGCATCGGTCAAGGCGAGCATCAAAAAGGTGGACGATGCCCGAATGCACATGGCGCGACGTGCGCTGCTCGAGTTGCGACGCGGCGATGTGGTGAACCTCGGCATTGGCATTCCGACTTTGGTTGCGGATTTGATCACCTCGGAGCAGGGTATTATTTTGCACACCGAAAATGGAATGCTCGGGGTTGGACCCTCGCCAGAAGATGGCGGTGCGCTCGAGTACCCAGTCAACGCGGGTAAAATTCCTGTGACCGCCTTGCCTGGCGCGAGTTATTTTGATAGTGCGGAATCTTTTGCCATGATTCGAGGGCGGCACGTGGATGTTGCCATCATGGGTGGACTCGAGGTGGACGAATTGGCAAATCTGGCAAACTGGGCTGTGCCAGGGAAACCCCTCTTGGGCGTTGGTGGTGCGATGGATTTGGCGAGCGGGGCAAAAAAATTGATCATCACCATGACGCACACCAACAACGACGGCTCGAGCAAAATTGTTCCAGAATGTGTACTGCCTTTGACCGCTCGAGCTTCGGTGGACATGCTGATTACGGACTTGGCGGTGTTTGAATTTTTGGATGACAGGCTAACCCTGACCGAATTGATGCCAGGCGTGACACTCGAGGAAGTGCGAGCCAAAACTGAGGCAAAATTTGTTGAACGCTTATGAGTCTAGTCAATCGGCACATTGCCATTTATTACGATCAACACGCGCCCCCGTGGGCGCAGTGTGATCGATTGATCCAAACCTTTCAAACCCAAGCATGGCGTTGCGTGTACATTCAAGATGAACACTCGAGCGCGAGTGTTCAGGCGGGATTGCAATCGGCTTTCACGCCTTTGGTACTGCAAAAACAAACCGTTTCTCTCGAGCCTTCAATCGCTCTCTCGAGTCAATACGGTTTTCAAAATGCACCCGTGCGGGTTGCCCCCATCATGGCAGCCTTTCGCCGCGAGGTCAGCGCCGCGCTCGCAGGAGGTGCCGATGGCGTGTTGTTCCTGGTCGAGATGACTTGGGCGATACGCACGCCATCGGGCGCAGTCTACCTGCGCGAGTACGAGGCAGCCGTTCACGAATTGACGCTCGAGCTTCCAGTGGCATTTGCCTGCTTGCACAACCAGCACTTGCTACTCGATTCTCAATTGCTCTCGAGCATCTACGCCCATCCCGCATTGATGGCAAGCGATGGACTGCATGACAATCCGCATTTCGTACCGCCGCGCATTCTGGCTCGCCTTGACGAACGCGCCCAATTTCGGCATTGGCTCGAGGGCATCAGTCCAAGTTTTGCCCAGACCGTTGCGCTGGGCGTGACGCAATCGAGTGAGGTTTTGACCCAGACACATCATGTCGATTCGCCAGAACCCTTGATCTTGACGGGCAGTGCTGAAGGTCAATGGAAGATCAGGTGCTTTGGTGCGCTGCGTGTTTATCGTTCCAATGGCTCGAGTTTTGAATGGCGGGTACCAAAAGGCGCAACCCGTAAAATCAAAACCTTGTTCGCCTACCTGTTGTTTCGCGGCGAGCAGGGCGCGACCAGCGAAGAACTGGTTGACCTGCTATGGGCAAACACAAAGCAGATCAAGCTTGGTCTAAACCGCTTGCATCACACCGTCAACAGTCTGCGCCATGTGCTGCAACCCAACGATCAAGGCGCGGATTATCTGACGCTCGAGGCAGGACGTTACTACCTGGCAGTCCCAGAGCATACCTGGCTCGATTACCCGATGTTTCAACAACTTTGCTACCAAGGCAATGCCCTGATGCAAGGCGGCGATTTAGAAGAAAGCATCGTCTCGTACCAAGCTGCCGAGCGCCTTTACAGCGGAGATTTTCTGGCGGACATTCCGCTCGAGTACGCCGCCAACGAAGAATTTGACTGGTGTTGGGGACGGCGTTACTGGTTTAAAGAAATGTACCTCAAAATGCTCTCGAGCCTGAGCGCCCTGTATCGCCAAACCCAGCAACTGAGCGAGGCGCTCACCTACGCCGATAAAGCATTGCGACTCGAACCGTGCAGCGAAATCGCCCACCAGGAAAAGATGCTTGCCTTGCACGCCGCAGACCGTCCAGATGCACTGAAACGTCAATACCGCCTGTACCTGCATTCCCTTGAGCGTTTTGGCATGGGTGAACCCTCGAGTGCGGTGACGGGATTGTATGAATCGTTGCTGAGAGGGTGTTTATAAAGTCGCTCGCGGTGTTGGCAAGAGGCAAGCCTGCGGCTGGACTCCTTTCCTCCCACGGCTAAAGCAGTGGGTTTCCAGGAGTCTTTTCTATGACTTTTTCCTTTTGCCGTTCAACTTTCGCCTTCATAAACAGGCTCTGATAACCCGTTACAAATAAGTCTAAAAACCAAAGAGAAACCAAAGTCTAGAACGTATACTCGAGAAAGATTCACAACCCAAACCCTTGTACAAACGACGGAGGTAGCATCATGACCGCTGGAGACGCCTCGGCTGCTGGTTGCCCATTCCATGCCGCCCAAGAATTCAAACCCTTTGACACCCGCGATCCATTTGGGTTTTACAAAAAAGCCCGTGCCGAAGAACCGGTGTTTTTCAGTCCAGAACTTGGGTATTGGATTGTGACGCGGTATCAGGACGCGCAAGATATTTTTAAAGACGCGCAGACTTTCTCGAGCGAGAACACCCAAACCCCGTACAAGTCGCGTCCGCCCGAGGTGCTGCGGGTGCTTGAGGAGGGTGGTTTTAGCGTAACTTCGGGTTTGTCGGCACGGCAGCCGCCGGATCACACGCGGTTGCGCTCGTTTATCAATAAGGCGTTCACGCCGCGTCGGATTGCGTTGCTCGAGCCGCGCATTCGGGATTTGGTGCGGCAGATGATCGCGGCGTTCG
>JANMUC010000451.1:0-1476 GCA_031391225.1 Deinococcales bacterium | reverse complement strand
AACTCATGGAACTCCGCATTCAATCTGCGGTTTCAACCGTCCCAAATCCATCACAGATCAACACCCTGCGCAAAGAGGTGGCACAGCTTTTAACCCTTGCCACCGAAAAGCGCACCGATGGTCTTCAAAAGAAGGTGAAATAACATGGCGCGTAAGAGTTTCGTGGGCGTCGTGGTTTCGGACAAAGCAGACAAGACGGTTTCCGTTAAAGTCGAACGTAAATTCACGCACCCGCTTTACGGCAAGGTCGTGACCCGTTCCAAAAAGTTCGCCAGCCATGATGAGAACAACGAATTTAAGGCAGGCGACATCGTCGAAATTGTGGCGGTGCGTCCGATCTCGAAAACCAAGACTTGGAAAGTTGCCAAGTTGGTTGAAAAGGGCAGGGATTAAGCGTGATTCAACCAACCACTTACGTTGATTGCGCCGATAACACTGGTGCAAAACAACTGAACTGCATTCGCGTCATGGGCGGTCTGGCTCGCGGTTCATCGAACCAAAAGTACGCTGGCGTCGGTGATGTGATCGTGGCTTCGGTCAAGGATTGCGCCCCACGTGGCACGGTCAAAAAAGGCGATGTCGTCAAAGCCGTGATCGTCCGTACCCGCAAAGAAGTAAAACGTCCCGATGGCAGCGCGATTCGTTTTGATCGCAATGCAGCAGTCATTATCAACGCTCAGGGCGAACCTCGAGGCACACGCGTTTTCGGACCTGTCGCTCGAGAACTTCGTGACCGCCGCTTTATGAAGATTATCTCACTTGCGCCGGAGGTGCTGTAATGGCTAGCGAGCCTACACCGTTGCACGTCAAGCGTGGCGATACCGTCAAGATTGGACAGGGCAAAGACCGCAACAAGACAGGTCGTGTCTTGCGCGTTCAACCCAAGAAAAGCACCATCATCGTTGAAGGCATCAACATCGTTACCAAATCCATCAAACCCACCCAAGAGAATCAAAAAGGTGGTTTTGAGAAGTTTGAAGCCCCGATCCATGCGTCAAAAGCACTCTTGGTCTGCCCGAGTTGCGGCAAAACCACCCGTGTGGCACACAAAGTTGTCGCGGACAAAAAAGTTCGTTACTGCAAAAAGTGCGATGCTGTCATCGAAGACAACCTCAAGTAAAGGACACTGATATGGCGATTGAAAGCTTAAAAAATCACTATAACACTCAAGTCCGCGAGGATTTGATGAAGCGCTTTAATTACACCTCAACCATGGCAGTGCCGCGTCTCGAGAAAGTCGTGGTCAACCAAGGCGTTGGCGAAGCCAAAGACGATTCCAAAGTCATGGATAAAGCTGCCAAGGAACTCGGTTTCATCGTGTTGCAAAAACCAATTGTCACCAAGTCCAAGAAAAGCGTTTCAAACTTTAAAATTCGTGCGGGAATGCCAATCGGTCTTAAAGTCACGCTTCGCGGCGTGCGCATGTACACCTTCCTCGAGAAGCTGATTCACATTGCACTCCCCCGAATCCGCGAT
>JANMUC010000435.1:0-27148 GCA_031391225.1 Deinococcales bacterium | reverse complement strand
GTTTAACTTATTTAGGTGTTGGTACTTACCACTCGTATTCGTGCGTTACGAAATGCAATTGCCCATGCGAACTGGACATACCGCACTGATTTTGAGGCTCTTGTGTATTGGGCGAGAAAAGGTGACCAAAAAACTGACCCATTAATACGATTTGAAGTCGAACAGGACGAACTCGACTTTTGGCAGAAACTCAGCAGATGTGTCGCTTATGCCACTTACTCGAATCTTTAGGCATTTAATAACTTACCGATTTGGTGGCAAGGGCGACCACGAGGGTCGCACCCTACACAAGCAATTCCCGTAGGGGTAAGGCTTGTTCCATTGACTCCGACTTAATAATACAAGAACTCGTTTCTGACACAAGAAAATATGCTGTATCTCACCTGAAGCCCTCATCGGGCGAGCAAGCTCGCCACCTTCTCCCGCATGGCGGGAGAAGGACGAAAAACCTTGAGTCACACGTGTAAAAGAATCGAACTCCCTTCTCCTGATGTTGCGACCATGCCCGCAGGTGCGTTTTATGGTCAAGACGGGAGAAGGGTTGGGGATGAGGGTAGACAGGGCAATTGCAGATTTTTGTGTTTGAGAAATAGAAAATATGATTGAGTCGGAGTGTATGGGCTTGTCCCTACTCTTTTTTGATTCTTGAAACTACAAATTCTCGAGCCTCACAGGTTGCCCAATCCCCGCTGACTCATAACAGGTCAACGCCACCCTTAAAGCCTCAAACCCATCTTTCCAGGTCACGCTGGGTTCTCGAGCCTCGGTAATGCTGGCAAAAAATTCTGTCAGCATGGCTTTGTTCGGATCGCTGCCCCAACCGTGCCAGTTTGGGTTTCTGATGACTGGTTTGCTGCTGGTGACGGTTAAATGTTGCGCGAAAGCATCAATCTCGAGCGACCCGCGTTCGCCCACCACCTCGAGTTTCAGGTGTCCCCAGCGTGGGTAAGTGGTTGGGCGCGACCAACTGCAATCAATCCCTGCGAACATGCCATTCTCAAGTTTGAGGGTGATTATTCCAGCAGTGTCCACGTCCACGTCTGGGTAAAACGGGTTGCTGACTTCGGCGTACACCTCGAGAATTTCGGTGTCGAAAATCCAGCGGTAGAGGTCGGTCAGGTGAACGGTGTGATCCATGACCGCGCCGCCACCAGCGAGTTCACGGTCTGCGAACCAGGCGCGGTGGGCTTTGGGAATTTCTGAATGGTTGATGCCGTTCATGCCGTAGACGCGCCCAAGATCGCCAGCTTGAATGCGTTCGCGCAAAATTTGGAGGCTCGGGTCAAAACGCATTGGGAAGGCGGTCATGAAATTCACGCCAGAGCTTGTGACCGCATCACGCATTGCCAGGGCATCCTCGAGCGTGACCGAAATCGGTTTCTCGCACAAAATATGACAGCCCGCTCGAGCCGCCATTTCGACGGCTTCGCGGCGCGTGGCGTTTTCGGTGCAGACAATCACGGCGTCAAGGTCTTGCTCGAGCAGCGTTTCGTGGCTTGGATACCAGTGGCTCGAGTATTGTTGCGCTATTTTCATGCCTCGAGTTGGGTCAAGGTCAGAGAATCCGATAACTTCAACGTTGGGCATTGAGCGCAGCAAACCGATATACCCTTCGGCGTGAAGGTGCGCGAAGCTCATGATACCGACCCTCATCTCGAGCTTCCCAAATGCACGGCGCGACCTGATTTCAGGGATTCTCGAGCGGCGAGGGCGATTTCTAAAGCTGCCAGGGCATCTTCGGGCGTGACATCAAAGGGCGTGTTCGTGGTGATGGCATGTTTGAAATGTTTGATCTGAGTGGTGTACGGGTCTTCGGTCAGCACTGAACTAGGAATCCCAACCGCACCAACACCCGAATTTTGAGGCTCGAGGAAACTTTTGATGGTACTCGAGTTGTCCGAATGCCATTCGATAAGACCCTGGCTGCCAGCAATGTCCAGGCTGGTACGAAACGTACCTTTTGGGTAACACCAACCACCCTCAATTTGTGCCATCGCGCCAGATTCAAAACCCAGGGTTACAAGGGCGTAATCTCCGCTCGAGGTTGGGTTAGAGGCTCGAGCGGAGGTGGCATAAACTCGAGATACTTTGCCACCAATCCAGAGGGCGTAATCGAAATCGTGAATCATCAAATCCATGACCATGCCGCCAGATTTTGTTTCGTCTAAAAACCAGTTCAAGCTTGGTTGATACCCAGCGCGTTTCAGGCGCAACACGCCAAGGTTTCCGAGTTGACCACTGGCAAGAATTTCTTGAGCGGCACGATACTGCGGGAAAAACCTGACGACTTGGGCGATAAACAACCGCACGTTCTGACTCGAGCAAACTTCGATCATGGCTTTTGAATCTTTGAGGGTCAACGCAATCGGTTTTTCGCAGATCACGTGCTTGCCAGCCTTGGCGGCAGCTTCGGTCATATCGCGGTGCAAATGCGTTGGGGCGCAAATATCGAGCACATCCACCACCTCGAGCATTTCCTCCAACCTCGAGAAAGCTTGGATCTCATGTTTTTGGGCGAAGGTTTGGGCGTGCTCGAGATGCCCTGAGATCACACCAGAAAGCTCTACACCCGCCTGAAGCCAGGCTTGGGCGTGTACAGACCCCATTGAACCAGTCCCGACGATTCCAACGCGCACAATCCCTCCAGTCAAAAACGAAGTTATTCAGATATTACAATTTGATTTGCGTTTTCAGCATACCTCGAGATAGGCTGATATTCTCAACATCAGAACGGGGCGGAACACGCCCACAAGGAGGCACGGGATGAAGAAATCGGCATCGGTTTTCCTTTTACTCGCAGGTGGCGTGGCACTTGCGGGACTCGCGTTCGGTCAGGGTAAAACCAAGATCAGTATTGAATCTTGGCGCAACGACGACCTGAAAATCTGGCAGAACGAGATTATTCCAGCGTTCAATAAAAAATTTCCTGACATTGAAGTGACCTTCGCGCCAAGTGCTCCAGCCGAGTACAACAGCGCCCTGGACGCCAAGCTTCAAGGTGGCAGCGCAGGCGATCTGATTACCTGTCGTCCGTTTGACAAGTCGCTCGAGTTGTACAACAAAGGAAACCTGGCAAGCCTGAATGACATTGCTGGCATGAGCAATTTCTCGAATGTCGCCAAAAGTGCTTGGCAAACCGATGATGGTAAAAATACTTTTTGTGTGCCAATGGCAAGTGTGATTCACGGCTTTATCTACAACAAAGCGATCTTTGCCGAACTCAAATTGACCGAACCAAAAACTGAAGCTGAGTTTTACAAACTGCTCGCAACCGTCAAGAAAAACGGCAAGTACGCACCACTGGTCATGGGCACAAAAGACCAATGGGAAAGTGCCACAGTTGGCTTTCAAAACATTGGACCCAACTACTGGCAAGGCGAGACAGGTCGTTTGGGCTTGATTGCAGGCAAAGCCAAGTACAACACGGGCGGCTTTTTACGCACCTTCCAAGCCCTGGCAAAATGGACGCCGTACCTCGAGCAAGGTTATCAAAGCGTTTCGTATCCAGACGCCCAAAACCTGTTTTCGTTGGGACGTGGTGCGATTTACCCCAGCGGTTCATGGGAAATTTCGGGCTTCCGAGCCAACGCCAAATTTGAACTCGGCGCGTTCAAACCACCACTTCCAGCGGGCGCGAAAAAGTGCTACATCAGCGACCACACCGACATTGCCACGGGCTTGAACGCCAACAGCAAGAACAAAGAATCCGCCAAGAAGTTCCTCGAGTGGATGACCACCCCAGAATTTGCCGAGATTTACGCCAATGCGCTGCCTGGTTTCTTCTCGCTCTCCAAAGCCAAGATCAAGCTCAAAGACCCACTGGCACAAGAATTCGTGGGTTGGCGTGATGACTGTGAGAGCACAATTCGCTCGAGCTACCAGATTTTGTCACGCAATGAAAAGCTCAACAACGAAAATGACCTTTGGGCTGCCAGCGCTGGCGTTCTGAACGGTACAATGACACCAAAAGCTGCTGCCGATATGGTGCAAAAGAACCTCGAGGCTTGGTACAAACCCAAGAAGTAAAACTTGGTCTACCCTCATCCCCAGCCCTTCTCCCAACATCGGGAGAAGGGAGTTTAATTCCCAGCTCGAGAGACGAATTTTATTCCCCTCCACGCTTTAACTATGGCTTGAGGAAGACGATATGATTTCGAAACAGCAAGCAAATCAAAATTTCCCCAATCGCATTTTGGTTTTTCTGCGGAAATTCATCCAGAAATTCCCAGTTCACATTCTGGTTTTTCTTTTCCCAGCCGTGCTGATTTACACGGCTTTTATGATTTTCCCAATGCTGGACAGTTTACGTTTGTCGTTATTCTCGAGCGATGAAAAAAATATTGTGCATTGGGTGGGCTTTCAGAATTACCGCGAGTTGTTGACCGATCCGACCCTCTCGAGTCGGTTGTGGAATGCGTTAAAGAACAATCTGATTTTTTTTGTGATTCACATGTGCGTGCAAAATCCGGTGGGTTTGCTGCTGGCGTATTTGCTCAGTTTGAAAATTCGTGGCAGCGTTGTGTATCGCACCCTAATCTTCACGCCAACGGTGCTTTCGGTGGTGATTGTCGGTTTCGCTTGGAAGTTGATTCTCAGCCCGCTCTGGGGTATCTCGAGCAACATTCCACTGCTTAATTTAATGAATCTGGGCATCGAAAATTCGGCATTGATTACCCTGTCGCTGATTTCGGTTTGGCAGTACGTCGGCATTCCAATGATGCTTTTTCTGGCAAGTATTATTCGCATCCCTGAAGAGTTTCTCGAGGCGGCACGGGTGGACGGCGCGAACGCTTGGACAATTTTTTGGAAAATTCAATTTCCGTTGTTGCTGCCGACGGCTGGCATTGTTGGCGTGCTGACTTTTGTTGGAAATTTCAACGCGTTTGATCTGGTTTATAGCGCCCAAGGTGCGCTGGCAGGTCCGAGTTTCTCGACTGATTTGCTGGGAACTTTTTTTTACCGTACTTTCTTTGGTTTTCAACTTCAAGGCGGTGATCCGTTCTTGGGTTCTGCCGTGGCTGGAATCATGCTGGTGATTATTTTGATTGGGGTTTTGATTTACTTGTTTGGTTTTCAACGTCGAATCGAGAACGTGGAATTATGAATCCCAAAACCAAAACATTTTTCTCCCACGCTGGCGTTCATACCGTGCTACTGATTTACACCTTCATTGCATTATTTCCAACATTACTGATCGTCATGAACTCGACCAAAGCCCGCCTTGCTATTTTTGGTTCGCCACTGGCGCTACCAACGCCCAGCACCTTTGATCTGGTCGGTTATCAAACCGTTTTCTCGAGCGCCCATTTTGAACAGTATTTTCTGAATTCTTTGATCGTCACGATCATTTCACTGGTTTTGATTTTAAGCTCGAGCGCGATGGCTTCGTTTGCCCTTGCCGAATACGATTTTCGTGGCAATCCGCTCTTGGGCATTTACTTGGCAATCGGCATTATGGTTCCGATTCGGCTTGGCACGGTCAGTTTACTCAAAATGATGGTCGCACTCGGCATCAACAACACGCTGTTCGCCCTGATTTTGGTCTACGTCGCCAGCGGCATTCCGCTGGCAACCTTTGTGCTGACTGCCTTCTTTAAGACCATTCCCAAAGAACTCAAAGATGCCGCCCGCATTGACGGCGCGAGCGAATACCGCGTCTTCTGGCTGGTGCTGCCTCTGGTGCGTCCAGCGCTTGGCACGGTTGCGATTTTCAACATGATTCCAGTCTGGAACGACCTCTGGTTTCCGTTAATTCTTGCGCCGCTCGAGTCCACCAAAACAGTGATTTTGGGCGCTCAAGTGTTTTTGGGGCAATTCATCAGCGATTGGAACGCCGTGCTTGCCGCCCTAACGCTGGCGGTGCTGCCAATTCTGGTGTTGTACATTATTTTCTCGAGACAATTGATTCGGGGCTTAACCCAAGGTGCGGTCAAGTAAACTCGAGGTTCAAACGTTAGCTCGGCAAAGCCGGGGCTTTGACAGCAAAACGTTTGTAGAGCCACATTGGACCTGCAATCAAACCCGTTAAGGCAAACACCAGCAAGTAATCAATGGCTGGAATCCGAATGATCTCGTTGAGTTTACCCAAACCACGTCCGCTGTAAACGAAAGTGACTGCCAGGGCGTACACGCCAATCAGGGCAAAACGCGCGATTCTCGAGAGTCCAAGCCCGTACATTTGCGTGATGATGAAAATGCCGCCAAAGCCAAACAAGAACATGGACCACAAGCCCGCGCCTTGAAACACGGCGACCAATGTGCCGTGAATCAGCACCAAGAATTCTTGCACAAACGTCCAGTATTTGTTGGTATGAATGCGGGTGAAAAACAAACTACCTTGCAGCATCAAGAAAAACATGTAAAAAAAGCCGATCAAATGCCCTGGGGTGGCTTCCATCGGGTGATACCAAAACGTGTAAATGGCTGCCCAGGAAAAGAAATAACCGTGATACTTTCTGACAAAACCCACCGCGTCTTTGGCAAGCGGTGCTTTGATGCCAAAGAACAAACCACGGCGCGGATTTTCCATGATTAAAATAAATACCAACAACACAATCACACTGCCTTGGCTCGAGAAAATCGAGACGTCTTGCGCCAGACCGTCATACCAAACATGGGTTTGCAACAAGTGCAGCACAATAAATGCAGCGTTCGCGCCCAGTGCCCAAATGTTGACTGGGTGCAAACCGTTGGTGTACTTTTTGACCCTGGTTTGAGCGTAAAAAATAAGTCCCCAAGAAACAAATTGATGCGCCAAGTACAAACCCCAAGCCGAGGCTCGAGAAATAAAAGTCGGGTCAATCAGTTTCCAGTAGTAATGGGCTGCGCCCGTATCTGGGGCATGAGGAACGCTGGAAAGTCGGTTACCGAGCGCCCAGATGAAGGCGGTAAAAGCAGTGCTGAACAGAATACCCAACCACATGGCGCTGCTACTGGACAGCGGAGAGGGGTTGTTCCCTCGAGCGACAGGTTGTTGTGTTGTTTGCATGATCTTATGTTGGTTGGTTTGAGGGCAAACAATAACAATCTGGGCTACAAAGTTGTAAGGCTCGAGAAGGCGATTCTTTGCAGATTTTGTACCCGTTTGCTTGGACCTTGGTCACACACCAGGTACATGGTATTAATAATTTGGTGTGCTTGCCGCTCGAAAAATAAAGAAACCCCGTTCAAAACGGGGTTTTCTCTTGGTCGGGGTGGCGAGATTTGAACTCACGACCACTTGACCCCCAGCGAATTCCAACAACAAAAGAGAAAACGCCAAACTCGAGAAAATGCCGTGCAGTCAGCATATTTTGATGATTGCAGAGGTACTGAGTTTTACCGATCATTGGCGTTCACCGACTTCTGAGGTGTCATTCAGAGTCACCAAAGACGTGAGGCTTAAACCAAGTTTCTTGCGTCTTGAACTACGAACTCGTGCATAGACATCCATCGTGATAACTGAACTTTTATGCCTGACAATTTCTTGGACTTCCTTCGGCTCGAGTTGCCCCATTGCCAAAGTGACAAAAGTACGCCTGAAGGTGTGAGAACCACCATAACGCGGGATGCCAGCTTTCAAAACGAAACCGTCAAAGACACGTAAAACGTTACGATAATTAAGGGGCGTTCCAACTTCTGAAGGGAACATCAAAGCGTGTTCTTTCCATAAACCCGCTTCAACTGCTAGGGTTTTGCGTTTCTCAAATTTAAGGCGGTGCTGCTCGAGCATGGCAAGGGTTTCTGTATGCAAGGGTAATGAACCAAATGAACCCCATTTCGGAGTGGTGAACATGCCGCCATCCTTGGAACGGTTTAGGCTGAAATCAATGTTCAAAGAATCACCCTGCAAAGCGTTCCAGTGCAACGCCAGCGCCTCACCAATTCGCAAGCCACACACCAAACAAAGCGAGAACAACGGCTCGAGCGCATGACCCGCCGCAACCTCGAGAAAGGCACGGGCTTCCTCTTCAGTCCAAGCACCTCGAGTGTTGGTGACTTTTACCTTTGGTCTGTCCACTTTGACAACAGGATTCACCTCGAGTATGTCGAGCTTTACAGCTTCATTCAAAGCAGCGTTGATAAAGTTGTAAAGCGCTTTGCGGTAAGAGTCACCCAAGTTGGCATCAGAAAAACGCACGAGCGCCGCCCGAACCATCAAAGGATTGACTCGGGCTAAAGGTGTGTCGCCTAACTCGCGTTTCCAATGTCTGACATAGTGTTTGTACATATCCCGAGTGCTGGGCTTGAGGTCACGCCCTCGAGCATCAGAAAAGCGATCAAGCCAGATACCAAGATTCAAGTTTTCACGGTTCGGTAAAATGGCACTCGAGGCTTGACCATGCAATGCTCGAAGCTGTTCTACGACCTCGCGCTGACTCGAGCCGTACACCCATTTTTTGATTTGTTTGCCGTCACGGTAGCCAATTGTGACCGAGGCAGTCCAACGCCCATCTTTGCGAAGAAATGGACTGCCACCCGCGCCTTTGGCATTGCGTAGTTTTGGTTTACGAGCCATCGGCAGACTTCCAACTGGTCACGCTCTGCTCAAGCCAGCGTTCACGGGCTTTCTTTGGGATGATGATGCGCCGCCCTCGAGCACCCATGCGAAGGCATTCAAGACGACCCGCACGAACTTCAACGGTTAAAGAACTGATGCTCACACCAAGAACAGCCGCCGTGTGTTTCATGTCCAAACATTCACGATGCTCGAGTTCTGCGACTTCGGCAGCCGAAAGTAATTTTAAGCCTGGCATGATTCACCTATCCCATTCACGTGGGATACCACGGGCGCGAATGCTCATTGCTTGGGCATCAACATCAACGCGGTATGAGTCACGAACGCTCGAGCGTCGTGCCATGTCCTGCGCTGGGGTTGTTCGCTTTTCGCCAGACAACGTATCAAGCATGGATTGCTTAAACGCCCGTAAAGGCTCGCCTTGAAATGCTGTAGAAGAAAACTCGAGAAGCGCTTGACCCGTCACAAAATCAAGCTCGAGCGACGGGTTTAGCTTGTGTTGCTCGAGGGCGGAATGCAGCACTTGAAAAGCGCCCAAACGCACTTCATGACTTGCGAACTGAATACGAACTTGAAGGGGAGTATCGCCACGGTGGAAGTTCATCCGTGACCACCACCAGACACAACACGCTCGAGTTTTTCAAATTCTGATTTCTCGACCACCTCGAGATCATCCAGAGAAACGCCTTTGCCCTCGAGAAAAACGCCATCAGCAGCCACGAACGCGCACGGGTCAGGCATCATGCCGAGTGCTTTCAGTTTTGCCCCGAATGATGAGCCATTCTCGAGCGCCGCCAGGAACGAAACGCGGCGCGGTTGTCCTTTGGGCTTGACTGAACAAAGCATTTGAGCACCTGTGACCGCATGACCAAGCGTTTCAAGAATTGAAGCTTTCAAGTTCTCTGGAACATCTGCCAACAACTGCATAAAGAACGCGGTTGAATCGCGCTCGAGCGTGTCAAAGAATCGTTCAGACGTTGTGCAATCAGTGCAGCACACGTTAAAATTGCCGCCAAGATCAGGCAATTGAACCGCTTGCGAAGGCTCGAGCGACACGCCGCACACATCGCACTCGAGGGCTTGGGAACGAACTTCACAAACTTGATTAAAAGAGTTTGACATCTTGACCCCCGTGGTTTACTGAGAGATTTTCGCAATCGAGCAACCACAAAGCGCCGTGAATGGCGTTCTGAGCTTGACGGCGGATATGTGGGTTTAAGGGTTGCAAAAGCACCCCGAATAATTCCACGCTTGCCGATTCAAGCGTTAAATGTGCTTCAATCGTGACGCGGTTCAAGTTCGAGGTGCTTTGAAGGTTGCTCAAGGCTCGAGTTAAATTCTCGAGTTTCGCCCGAACGTTGTCAGGTGAGTTGAGTTTTTCGGCTTTTACAGCTACACTGTTCATAGTTTTATTCCTTTCTTGAACCCGCCCCACAGCTTGCCAGCGCTGGGCGGGTTTAGTTTTTGATAGAGCTTTAGCCGAAAAGACGGGAAAGCCAACCGCGTTTTTTCTTAAGTGTAGACGACTTAGCCGAATTGGTTTTTATTTGCACGGTGGCTTTTTTGGCAACAGAAACGACTATTTTCTTTTGAACAGAACCCGTGACTTTTTGCACTGCGGGTTTCAACTGTTTTACCTTGCCTTCTCCCTGTGAAGTCAAAGCCCAATAACTGTAGTACGGGTCGTCTCCGTTTTCTGAGCGCCGAATAAAAATTAAGCCTTCTTTTTTGAGTGAGGCAAGCGCATTCTTGACCTTTGACCATTCACCTTCTCGGTCTAAATTGAGAAAATCTGACCCTTGATTATTCCCTCGGAATTCAGAAATCCCAATAATAATTCGATCCCTAAGCGAACTCATACGCTCACCACCCTCGAGACTTGTCTTTGTGCGTCAAGGGCTTCTTTCTTGCCAATGTCCACGCCACTCGAGAAACTGCGATTTTCAGCTTGATAAATTGCGTCTTTCTTGTCAGCGTCTGCTTTTTGATTTAAAAAAGCAATCGCACCGATCACAGCCAAAATGCCAACCGTGCCAAGGATGACCGCGCCCTGACCAAAGCCACGCGATTTACCAGCCGCGTGAGCGTGTTGAATACCAACAGCAACGGCTTGCGAGTCCATTATTCTTCGTCCTCGCTTTCGTTTTGAACCTTGTTTTTTGACTTGCCCTTATTGGATTCCAACAGCGCCTTAGCTTTTGGCTTTGGTAAGTCTGTCAAACTGGCAAGGTAACGCTCTTTTTGAGCATCAGACATGCCAGCGCCAGACATGCCCTCGAGAACCAATTGGGCAGTGCGTTCAATATCAAACGAGTCACGTTGACCAGCTTGAATTTCTGAGTGTTGGCGCAAGTGGTCACTGAACCCGAGGGCGAGTCCAGCCGTACCGCCGCGAAGCTGTTTAATTTGTTCAGAAGCCTCGAGCGCGAGGTTTTCAATATCATTCATGCGTTTGTCGTAACTGGCTTGACGTTGTTCCATTTCGAGCGACGCACGACCCGCAAGGCTGCCACGAGAGAACGCTTCAAGAACGGCGCTCATGTCAGGGCTTGTGTTGTTGCGCTCGAGGGTTGCCGCCGCGTTTGGGTCAGTCATTACAGCATTTAACGCATCTTGAAAATCCATATTTCGACTGGTCGCTAATCGCGCCGCTTGGTTCAATTGTTGTGGGGTTGCTTCGATCATGAATGTCTTACTCCAATCTGAATTTTGTTGCTTGGGATTGAGACTCGAGCCGAATTACTCGAGGGAAAACCAAAACTTGCACCTGTTTGATGACGTGGAGCATCGCCCAATTCTTCAGGTGTAAGGAATTGCCGACGCACATCTTGGGAGAGAATTAACATCCGAATCGCGCCGCCAAGTGTCACGCCATAATGTTCTGCAACTCGTTCAGCAGTGCTATAAACGCGAGGCTCGAGTCTGCAAGTTTTTGTAGTTTGTGCCATTAACCACCGCCTTTCTACGAGTTGCGATTCTGTTTGTAACTTTTGGTTTACAGAAACGGCTACCTGTCACCAATTACGATAGCACAAACGGCTACTATGTCAAGATGCCGTTTGTGCCTCTAAACTGTAGTCATGGCAAAAGAGCAACCCAGGATGTTTTTGTATCTTCCGCTTGAGATGCAAGCCGAACTGAAAAACACCGCCGCCCATGTTGGAATCAGTACATCAGAACTGGTGCGAAACATTATTGACGAATGGCGTGACCGTCAACGAAGTGAAGAACCAGAAAGATTCACCAAGTTTGAAGCGTTGACAGAAGGCGACCTGAGAATGTTTGTTGCGAACCGATTTTTGGAGCTTTCCAGATACGCGGTTAATCAAGAAAAACAGGTTCGAGAAATAGAGCGGAAAGCCAAAGAAGCTGGGTTGACTGTCAATGAATGGATTAAAAAAGAACGCGGCATAGACATAATTTGACCGCAACGAATCGCACCACCTTGAGCCGTAACAGGTGTTACACCGTTTCAAGGCATGTTACAGGTGTTACACCCGTGTCAGACGGTTTGTGTCACCTCTTTGTTATATGATACAAGCGCATTGTGACGGCGTTACAAGTGTCACAGAACGTTCTGTGACATTGTTCAAAAAGAGGATACTGATTCAGTACACCGAATCAGTGCTAGCCGTTTCACCAACGCAAAAACATGGCTCGAGATGCTTGGTTTACACCAAATCTCGAGCCAAGAGTTTTATGCAACTATGCAATGTGATTATGCAGGAACGCGGCACGGAATCTGCAACTATTTTCCCTTCGTTTTTTCAGGTTTTTGCGCCTCTTTTTCGAGTTGACGCAAAATAGACTTTGACTTTTGATGCACAAGCGAAGAAGCTCCGTACAAAGTTGCCTCATCATCTTCACCCGTTTTTTTCACTCGCTTGATTTCATGCAAAACCTCTTTGACCGCTTCTTCGTACTCGGACAATAGGCGTTTGAAAGTTGAAGTCATGATTTCCCCTTATTTCAAATCATCGTTTTTTGAGTTTGGCTCGAGTTTTGGTTTTGTACGCCTCGCCTCGTTGTTCCACATCAATCACTTCGATCAAAGAACCTGTCACCACCAGGAAAACCCGCATTTGTCCAACCCTTAAACGAAGTGCGCCCTTGTCATAACCCTGCAAGGCTTTGATGTCACCAAGACCAACCGCGCACAGCAACAGCAAGGCATCCATGACACGGGCGTAATCTTGGTCACTGAGTTTTGAAACTGCTTTTGCGGCGCTTTTGCCTACACGCAATTGATACGGTGCGCGATCTGGACTTATCACGATTTACGGAGTCTCTCGACTTCGGTTTTGAATTCCTCGAGCGTGAGCATTTCATCTTTTTTGCCTTTGGCATGGGCGCGTAATTTCTTGGCAATTCGCGGCGGCACGTCTTCGTTAACGGGTTCACCCATCAAGGCGCGTTCCAAATCATTTTGCAAAAATGGGGCAATTCGTTCCCAAGTCTCGAGGGACAACACGACGGCGGTTTTAACGCCGTTCTCGTCGGTTAAGAATTGTGGTTTGCCCGAATCCACACGGCGCGGGGCGGGGCGTGATTTGCTCGAGTCCCGAGTTTTGGCAGGTGCAGTCATGCGGTCATTGTAGCGCTTGGCTCGAGAATCGCAAGGTGACGCAACACCGCAAAAACACTGTGCAGCGTTTTGAACCTGTGCATAACCACGTTCGCGGGTGTGAACATTCCAGCGCTCGAGCAGCAAAATTACTTTCTGAAAACTTTCCACACTACTCGAGCAACACGCCACAATAACCACAAGCCAGAACGATAACGGTCTGCTCGAGCTTTGATTCTTGCCCTTTGATCAGGAGTCATAGCACGACCTTGGTACAAGTACACCAGGCGCAACTAGGCTGAACGGTCTTAGATTTTTTCATGGAATGCCTTTTTACGCTCGAATAACACTCGGAGCATTTGCCCGAAAGTCATAAAAACCAATGTCAGGATTGAATTTTTCAGTCTCAAAACCAAGACTTGCCGCAACCATTGCCGCCTGTGTTGGCGTGATGAACGGCACAACCGAAACGTTATCCCACCACGCTTCCCCCTTGCTCTCTTCCTTCTCGAGCAAGCCACGCGACGCACTCCACGGGCGAACCCGACGACCCCACCAAGACGCATCCGCAATGTTCTTGCTGTCAGCATTCGCCCCTGCATTTTTCTCTGCTCGAGCTTCCCGAATCTCTTCTTTAACCCGCTCAAGCCTGTCCTCGAAATATGCCACGCTGTCAATGTTGCCTTCGTCACTAGCTTTCTTTAACTCACAGATCAGGGCAGCAATCCGCACCTCATCACGTTCACCGCCAACTCTTCGGGCTTCGGTTTCACAGCGCCGCGCATCGTCCTCGAGTCCAAGTTTTCGCGCTTCATCTGCCGCCGCTTGCCACTCGAGGGCGTGTTCAACTCGAGTCTTAAAAGCTTCTTTGGCTTCATCCTCGAGCTTGGTAATGACCTCGGATTGTTTCAAAAGGTACTTTGTACAGTACCTAACCGCGTGTTCAGTCCCTTTGACAGCACGGATATGCACCACGGCTCGAGATTGCCCTAACAAGTTTTTCCACTGGTTAGAAATGCTTTGCACTCCAATGAATGGGGCGCGAATCAGCAAGACGTGAAAGTGAGGGAAGCCGCTCGAGTGCAATTCAACCACCCGAAAAAACTTCATGCTTGGGTAGCTTTTGCGCCACCAAGTCGCCAGGGCGTTCCAAGCTTTGGTCATGCGCTCATAACATTGCTGGGGTGTTTGGTCTTGCGGGTCAACGGTCAGGGTTAAGAAGCTGCACCGCTTGTTTGTACCGCGCCCAAGGCTTTTAAAGAGTGAACGAATCCCACCATGCAAACGTCCGTTCAGTTTTCGGCGTTTGCGGTTTGCGCTGTGAACTTCGCGCCAGGTGTTGCCAGCCGACGCAATGACTATGCGTTGAGTCGAGGCGATCACCAAAGACCGTTTTATGCCCATGTTGCACCCACCCGACCAGCGCCAAACAGCACCCGACTCGAGAACGATTCAAGTTTATTGCTGTGAACATTCACGCGAGCTACGGCAAGGGCAAAACCAGCACTCGAAAACCTGACTCGAGTTAAAAACGCTGTTCTGGTCTTGGTTTGATTTAAGGGCAGGGGTATCAAGTAAACGGCGGCGCGTGGTTTTTGCTTCATGTTGCACCGTGATTTCTGAGTGTTCCTAAGCCAAAATTGGCAGCACAGGAAGCCATCCAATCGGCTAAAGGCTCGAGGAAGTACGCTCGAGCTTCTGGTGAGACACTTCCATCCGGGCGGAGGAGAAGACGACCACCGAAGTACAAGGCGTTTAACCTCAAGAAGTCGGTGATGCACTCGGGAAGTTCTGCCAACACCAACGGCTCGAGAATCCCCGTGCTTGGAGTTGTGAGGGCTTTGGGCGTGTCTTGAATGCCAGCCTCGAGAATCAACAACCGCGCCGCCTCTCGAGGGCTGTAGGAGCAGAGGTCAGTCAAGAATTGGTAGGCATCCCAAGACTTCGACAGGGCAAAGTCGGTCAGAATCCAAGCGCCGTCAGAAAAGCGTTTTAGAGCTGCGTCTGTGTCTCGAGATTCGGAACGCCAGACAGGACGAACGCGATAACCGCGCCCTAGCGAGTTGGGGAAGTGACGCTCGAGGAGTGCGGGAAAGTCAGCCGATTGAATGGCAGAAGTTAAAGCGCTACCCATGAGCACCTCGAGACGGGCAAAACCCCGCATAAGGTGTCAAAGACGCAAAAAAAGCACACGCACCCTCGAAAGAATGCGTGTAGTACATGGTCGGGGTGGCGAGATTTGAACTCACGACCACTTGACCCCCAGTCAAGTGCGCTACCAGGCTGCGCTACACCCCGAATCAAGTGCTGGCTTAGGAAGGCTATCAGAGTGGCAGCCTTTGGTCAAGTGGAACTCGAGCGTAAAACCTGGTTTCCAAAGCTTTGCACCTAAGCATTGGTTTGCTCGAGTTTCAAATTTTACCAGTCATTTCTGGCGTCTACGATGAAACCGAGTTTCTAAAGTTGTGCAAATTTCCTGGTTGGTTTTCCAGAAACAAGTTAGAATCAAAGGGTGACTTCAGAAGTGAACATTCCAGGGTACCGGATTCAAATCCAGATTGGTTCTGGACGAACGGCAACCGTGTACTTGGCTCGAGATCAAAAGAACCGTGCTGTGGCTTTAAAAGTTCCCAAGCCTGGTATTTTTGATGATCCAACCCTTGGTAAAATGTTTTCAAATGAAGTGCTGATGTTAAAGAGCCTGAACCATCCGCAGATCATTCATTTTTTCTCTGGAGTGCCTTTTGGTGACGATGCGCACTTGGCAATTCAGTATTTCAAAGAGGGTGCGCTTGAAGAGCCACCCAAATCGCTGGGTGAAGCCTTTAGGGTGATTGCCGACATTGCTGACGCTTTGGATTACGCGCATTTCAAAAAAGTCATTCACCAGGATGTCAAACCCAGCAATGTCTACCTCGAAGATGGACGGGCGTACCTGGCAGATTTCGGGGCTGCCTCGAGCGAGGCGCACCCTGGTTTGCTGGCGGGCAGTCCATTTTACATGGCTCCTGAAGTGTTTCGGGGCGAACGCAGCTCGAGCAAATCCGATGTTTACAGCCTTGGAGTCATGGCGTTTCAATTGGTGACTGGCGCTCGTCCTTTTACTGGCGAGACGTACGAAGAGGTTCAGAACGCGCATTTGGTCAAATTCGCGCCATCCATTCGGGCGTTGCACCGCGAAATTGACCCAGAGATTGCCAAACTGATTGATCGCAGTCTGGCAAAAGAACCGACCGCCCGTCCGAGCGCTCGAGACATTCATGAAGTTTTTAACGCCTTCTTGAATCGAGTTGGGCATCATACCGTTCAGCGGGTCAGAAATTTAGACCGCAATACGATTGCACCCGTACTCGAGGTACCCGCCGCTAATCCAGTCCCTTCAACCCCTGGACTTGGACGGGCTGCCATGCGCACCGAACCGCTGCCCGAACTGAAATCTTTTGCCAAACCACAACCGAAGAAAGGTCTTTTGGAAAAGTTGTTTAAAAAGAAGTCCTGAGTGTTAACGTTGCAGTTGCGCCTGAACTCGAGGACGGATGGCGGCAACGCAGCACAACCCCAGGACTGCCAGAATCAAGACGCCCTCCCGCGTGCCAAAACGGGCGAACAACGCCCCAACAAATAAGGCTCCTGGCGGTGCAAAACCCGCAAAAACCAGTGTGTAGACACTCATCACCCTCGCTCGCAAGTAATCTGGCGTGCTGAGTTGCACCGTCGAGTTGGCGCTGACGGTAAACAAAATCATGCCCATGCCTGCCAACCCAATACCCAACGCCGCAAGCTCGAGGGTTGGAGTAAAGTACAAACTGCCCATGCCCAAGCACAGAACAATTGCACCCAATGTCATCAACCTGACTCGAGCCTCGGGTGGGCGTGAAGCGGTGAAGACCGCGCCGATGGCAGCACCAATGCCGAACGCCGAGCCGAGCAAACCAAAGCCAGTTTCCTTCAGGTTGAGCGCAAATTTGGCATAGGCTGGCGTGATGACTGGAAAGTTGATGACCGTCAATGACAGCAAACCCAGCAGCACAATCGGGTCGCGCACCGCACGGTTCGACCAGACGTAACCCAAACCAATCCGAATATCCTCAAGCATTCGGTGTTGTCCAGAATCTTCGGCGGCACGGTATTTCAAGCTCGAGATGGCAATAATGACGCCAACAAATGATGCGGCATTCAACCAGAAAATCGTGTGCAAACCAAAAATGGGGGCGAGTAAACCAAAGATTGTGCCGCCCAAAACTCGAGCCGTATTAAAACTCAGGCTGCCGAGCGCGACAGCATTGGACATCAGGTGCTTTGGCACGAGTTGCGGAATTAAAGATTGTCTGGCGATGATGTCAAACACGTTTGCCAAGCCCGAAATGAAAGCAATGATTGCCACGATTTCAAAGCTGGCAATTTTCAGGTAAACCACCAAACCCATGCAAACAGCCATCAGCATCAAAACAATTTGCGTCACGATCAACACGTGTTTTCTCGAGAAACGATCAAGCACCGCGCCAGCAAAAAGTGACAACACCAAGGACGGCAACCACTGAATCGCATTCAGAATTCCAAGCTGAATTGTTGCCGTCGAACGGTCTGTGAACAAACCCAGCACCAACCAACTTTGGGCGCTCGATTGCAACCAAGACCCGATCAGGCTAAACCATTGCGAAATCCAAAACCGACGGTATTCGGGAATTTGCAATGCGGCAAAGGTCTTCACAAGAATTGAGTCTAACGCTCGAGATTGAATTGAACGTGAAGCTCGAGATACATGCGGTTAGGATTTGGAGAAATCGATCTCGAAATAAGGATGCTCAGGATCGGGTTGGGCGTCACCGATAAACCCCAAGCGTTCGTAAAAACCACTGGCACTTTGGCTGGCGTACCATTCAAACCAAGTCGCGCCAATGCTTTTCGCCCAATCTCGAGTCACCTCGAACAATGCCTTGCCGATGCCTTTTTTCTGATGTTCAGGTTTGACGTACAAGCTCGAGAATCGGATTTGCTTGCGTCCGCTCATGATGTAATGATCCCATTCGTGCGCCATTGCAATGCCAACAATTTCAGCATCCAATACCGCCACAAAAACACCGTGCAATGGAGACTCGAGCCGATTTTGAAACCGCAAAAACGCATTCTCGAGCGAATCAATTGGACGGTCATGCTCGAGGAATGGGTGGAATTGATTCCAGTCCGAAACTCGAGCGGCACGAATGATGGGGTTGGTCATGGCTCGAGTTTAAAGTCTTGGGATTTTTCTTGCATCAGCATTTTCAAGTATCAGATTTTGCAAAAGTGGCATCCATCACGGCTCTGTCATGATCGAGCAAGTAACTCGAGTGTTTATCGTACAGTTTCTCGAGCGCGATTTTATTTGGTCCAACAACATCCATACCTCGGTCATCGTAAGCCCAGACCATAAGTTCAGATTTTAGATTGAACAGATAAACCAAGCAATCTGCTTTTGGACGAATAAAACCAAAATCTTGCGCCAGCGCACACCATAAAAAGTTTTGAATCAGTCTCGGTGAAACCTCAAACGCCACGTTGAGCCACCATTCAGGTTCGGATTCTTCAAACCTGCCTTCTTTACTTATTGGCTCGAGCCAAATTTCGCGGTGTTTGGGAACAATGATGCCTGCCGCCTTTAGATTTGCGAGTTTGACACGATGATAAAAGCGATTTGAAAACGTATGAACTCGCAAACACACCGTCATTGGCTCAAAGTTTGAAAAAATACTTGAGCAAATTTCAGTTGCCTTTTGCATCGCCAGCAAAAATGCCTCGAGCACAGTTTCACCCTCGGAAAGCTCGAATTTCAAGCCTCCTCGGTAATTGTAAAATAATGGGCGAATAAACGCCTTCCCAGAAAATATTGTTTCAATCTCGTCACGAAAACCCATGACTCGAGTTTAAGGTTTTTGAACGTACTTCACATCAGCGAAATCACGTATTAAATTTTACTTTCCTGTATTGAGAGCACATTTTGAAACTCAAATTGTACTCAAAATCCTTAAATCACATCTCGAATCGAAACCTGTTCCGCTCGAGCTTGCAATTCTACTTTCAACAGCGCATTCACGGGTTTCTCGAGCATTGGGTCTGCTTCCAGAATACTTTTGGCAAGATTTCTGGCTTGTTCAATAATTTCGGTATCCCTGGTCAAATCGCCCAGTTTTAAATCTGGCATTCCGCTTTGCCGCGTGCCGCGCAGCTCGCCTGGTCCGCGAAGGCGCAAATCGGCTTCGGCAATTTTAAAACCGTCGGTTGTGCCTTCAATGACTTTTAAACGTTCTCTGGTTTTCTTGCTGTGATCGCCCGCAATCAGCACACAATAACTTTGCTTGTCGCCGCGCCCAACCCGCCCGCGAAGTTGATGCAGTTGCGACAACCCGAAGCGCTCGGCATTTTCGATCACCATGATGCTGGCGTTGGGAACGTCCACGCCGACTTCAATCACGGTGGTACTGACGAGCAGATCGAACTCTTGGGCGCGAAATCGGTTCATGATCGCGTCTTTTTCGCTGGGGTGCATTTTGCCGTGCAAAAGTTCAACTCGAGCGTCTGGCAGAATCTGTTTGAGGTCTTCGGAGAGTTGCGTGGCTGCCAGAATCTCGGTCATTTTTTCGGATTCTTCGATCAGCGGCGCGACCACGAAAGCTTGGCGTCCCTCGAGAATCTGTTTCATGACAAAGCTGTAGGCTTGGCGGCGGTGCGTGTCCATTAAAAGTTTGGTTTGAATTGGCGTTCGTCCTGGCGGCAGTTCGTCAATGGTCGTCAGCTCGAGGTCACCGTAAGCGGTCAGGGCAAGGCTGCGCGGAATGGGCGTGGCGCTCATCACGATCACGTCAGGACGGTTTGCGAGGAGGGCGCGGCGCTGTTGTACCCCAAAGCGGTGCTCCTCGTCCACCACAGCCAAGCCAAGCCGTGCAAATTCGACGCCTTCTTGAATCAGTGCCGACGTGCCAACGATCACGTCAACCTCGCCTTTTTTGATCCGTTCTCGAGCCTCGATGCGTTCTCTGCCCGTCATCGCGCCAATCAGCAATTCCACCCGCACGCCGAGCGGGTACAAGTATTTGGTCAAACTCGAGAAATGCTGCCGCGCCAGAATTTCGGTGGGAGCCATCAACGCGCCTTGAAAACCATCTCGAGTCGCAAGATAAAGCGCACTGGCGGCAACGGCGGTTTTGCCCGATCCGACATCGCCTTGAATCAGTCGCGCCATCTGTTTGGGTTCGCGCATGTCAGTCGCAATCTCGAGAATCGCGCGGCGTTGAGCGTTTGTGAATTTGAACGGCAGCATTCGTTCAAACTCGAGCATGTGCTCGTCGAGTGCTCTAAATTGTTTGCCTTCCAAACTGCTGCCGCCCTGCAAGAGCATCCGAAGCTCGAGGAACAAATACTCGTCAAATTTGAGGCGCTCTAAAGCAGTTTCCAGTTCCTCGAGTTCGCTGGGATTGTGCGCCTCACGTAAGGCTTGGACGTAAGGCATCACCTTGTACATGCCGCGTTGCTGGCTCGAGAGAAAATCTGCGGGTTCGGGTAGGGCTTCAAACAATTGCCGTGCAACTTTGCGAATGAAGGCTTGCGAGATACCCTCGGTAGTGTGATACACCGCGATGATGCGGTCAGTGCTGAAACTCTCGCCCCCCTCATCATCGTTCTCAAAATATTCGACGGCAAGCTCGAGTTTGCGCCCGAAACGTTTGGCTTTGCCCGTGATAATCAGGCGGTTGCCCTCTTTTAATTGCCCTTCGACCCAAGGTTGATTGAACCAAGTTGCGGACAGCATGTTGCCAAATTCATCGCGCAAGTTTGCCTTCAAAATCAACATGCCTTTGCGAGGCGAGTGACGGGTTTTGTCCGTCACCGCACCGACCACGGTCACTCGAGCGCCGTCTTCGATGGTGTGAAATCCTGGCAGTCGTCGGCGGTCTTCGTAACGTCTGGGATAATTGTGAAACATGTCGCGCAAGGTTTTAATGCCAAGTCGTGCCAGTTTTTTGGGTGCGCTGGGTGCAAGCGGCAACCGTGTAATTTCTGAATCTGGTGTCAAGGTCGTGCGCTCGAGCCGTGGAAGTTCGAGTTTTTTGCTTGGCGCAGGTTTGGTATTGATGACTGGTTTTTGTTCTGCCTCGAGCAGCGCAATCGCGGTTTTAAGGTTTTCTTCGCGCTCGGTCTGGCTCATGATGCCGTAACCATCCAGCACTTCCCGTACCTTCGGAAACGGTTGGGCGACGTTGTTCAACAACGCCTCGAGTCCCGCCGTGACCACACGGTTCTGACAGCCCATTGCAAGTTCTCGAGCCAGGGGTTTGATCAGTCGTTCGCGCAGTTCATCACGGGTTGGCACAAATCAGTTTACCTTGAATTGCCCGGAATCTGCAGGGGTGAACCTGCGAAAATGCCCGTCAGGTGCGTCTTATTTTCAAAACTGTGTTCACCCTCTCTGGCACAACGATTCTTCATGTTTTACCCTCAAAGGCTCGAGGATTTTCACTCGGAACTCGAGTTGCGGAATGCCTGGTCTTCCTTTGGTGGTCGCTCGAGTGCCATTTGCGTCTCAGAAGGTTTAAATCCGACACTCTCGTAAATTCTGGCGGCGTGGTATTCGGGGTCGGCACACATCACCAACACGTTTGGCTTGTGATGCTCAAAAGCGTGTCTGGCGGCGGTATGAACCAACGTTCCGCACAATCCTCGGCGGCGGTAATTGGCGTGGGTTTCGACGCTCTGAAACCTTCCCACGCCATGCTCGAGGAACAATCCCAAACTACTCACCATTTTGCCGTCCAAAAACGCGCCCCACCAGTTGCCGAGTCCTGCTTCGGTCATGCGTTGATACTCGAGCATTTTGCGCCTGATAAAGAGTTTGTAACCTTCGGGTTCGTGCTCATCGTTGCATTCAATCCGGAGCGCAATGGCTTGTTCCCAATCTTTGCTGGTTAAAATCGGGCGGTATTCTGCCTCAAGATTGATTTTTGGTGGCGTGTGAACTTCGCTGGCGGTCATGACTACCGTTTCAACCACATCAAAACCAAGTGCCTCGAAGGCTCGAGCCGCGCCCATTTCGCCGTTTACGCTATCAAAACCAATCACGCAATGTTTGGCGTCTGGGAATTCTCGAGCTGAAATCTCCATCCATCGCGTGACATCTTGCGCTTCGGGTGGTTTGGGAAACAACACGTAATTACCGTACCAAAACGTTGGGTTGCTTGGTGTGCGAACCACGGTGTAGTCGTTTTTATCAACAATTTCGCCCGAGAAACGCGCAAAGATTAAATCTGTTTGATAACCAAGGGATTTGATGTTCATAGCTCGAGTTTACGGACTTTCAGGCTCGAGTGTCACACGCCAAAATGCTTATTCCAGAACTTGGAGGTTTGCGTTTCGTACTTGAACCAAACTCGAGTACCGCGTGATCTCATCGGTGCTTTGGGTTAACTCGAGCTTGCCTGTCACCCTGATTTTTTCGCCTGTGACAGGTAATTTTTGTCCGTTTGCCAAGTACACAAAAACGCTATCGGTAGAGACTGGTACGGCTTCGGTTTCGGCATTCGGAAAAATCACGGTGATTGAACTTGGATAATCCGCACTTTCATCGCACGGTAAGCACACGGTTTTGCGGGTGCGGGTCAGCACAAAACGGTCTGGAATATCGGTTTGATCCATGCTGCCTTGAAACAATTTCGCGCCAGAACCAAAGGCGAACAGCGGCACAGGATCGGCGGTGTGAACGCCTTGCGATTGGTCTTTGGGCAGGTTGACAATGCGTTTAAATGCACCAGGTTCGGAGCAGACTCTCGGGTTTGGAACAAATCCGCCTTTGCCGTCAGATACCGTTGGCGCGTGGTACACTTCTCGCCCAGAGTACGTCTCGCAGTAATCAGGATGAGCGCCAAAACCAACCGCCAAACCACGGTGGCTGCGATTGGCAGCAAGACCAGTGGATACCAGTTCTATAAATTGGTTTTCACGGGCTTAGTCTGAAACGCTTTTGTCAACCCTTTGTCAGCAAATTTTTAACAGGTGGCTCGAGCATTTTGATTTCAGCCAGTCTATTTTTTGGCAACTTTTTAGGGCTTGACCTCGTACAAGGCACTGAATGGATTCCTGTCTGTATTGCGCCGCACCCATAACCTCGAGCGATCAGATTTGTCCTAGTTGTGGTGCAAACATTCAAAGTTTTCAACTCCAAACTGGCGCAATACTGGGCAAATATCGGATTGGACACGTTTTAGGACAAGGCGGTTTTGGCATCACGTACTTGGCAAAAGACATGGTGTTGCAGCGCGAAGTTGCCATCAAAGAACTTTTCCCCAATGGCAGTACCCGTAAAAACTCGAGTTTGATACCACCGAACAATTTGGGCACAAACGGTTTTCTTGAATCCAAATCACGGTTTCTTGAAGAAGCTCAACTTTTGACGCGATTTAATCATCTTGGCATTGTGCGAGTGTTCGAGGTCTTTGAAGCAAATAATACAGCGTATTTGGTGATGGAAGCTTTAAAGGGCGAAACACTGGGGGCAAAAATTGCTCGAGAAAAGAAATTACCTGAACAAAGCGTGAAAGAATTAGCAGTCAAGTTAAGCAAAGCACTCGAGGTTGTACATAGCGTGGGATTGTTGCACCGTGACATCAAACCCGACAACATTTTCTTAACCCAAGATGCTCGAGTTGTGCTGGTCGATTTTGGATCAGCAAGGCGTTTTCGTGCAAGCCAAAGAACAAAACACACCCAATTGATTACACCTGGTTATGCTGCACCTGAACAGTATGCAAACGAAGCAAGATTTGGAGAATACACTGATGTGTATGGTCTTGCAGCGACTTTGTATCACGCAATAACTGGAAACCCTCCACAAAATGCGGCAGATCGTTTATTTGGCTCAAATTTGCTCGAGTTTCCACCCGATATCAATCCAGCATTTGCTCAAGTGCTCGAAAAAGCTTTGGCAATTAAGATTCAAGATAGACCAAAAGATATTGAAACATTTAAAAACGCTATTGTTAACACTGTTGACATTCAACAAACTGAAGCAGAACGTCTCGTAATTCAATCAGGTGGTCAATATGTTACTCCTGATATTGCCATTTACGGCGAGGTTTTGATTGCACATGGGAACACGTATTTGCTGCGCGAGTTTTCCGGATTTCGGGTGATGGCTATGGACATAAGCACAAACATTAGTGATTCGATCACTTTGCTGCTCCTGATAGTTGGAGCTTTTTCTACCATCGTCTCATACGTTGCGATATCTTTGATCTCAGAGAATATTGTTTTTGCTTTGATGCTTTTTGTCTTAGTTGGAAGTATTTTGCCAATAACTCGACAAAGAATCATTCATCTTAGGAACAATCCAAGCAAAAGAGAGCACAGAATCCATATCCTCCTTTGTGGAAAGTCTCCAAAACCAGACCACACTTTTCATATTTCAACCGATCAAAAAGAAGCTGAACTAATTGAACATACACTCACAAAAACTATGAGATCATTGGGCATCATCTAAGCTCGCCAAGCCTTCCCGAATCGCGTACAACGCCGCTTGCGTGCGGTTGTTGAGTTGGAGTTTGGCAAAAATTTCGCTCAAACGGTTGCGCACGGTTTTCTCGGAAATGTTGAGTTTCAGGGCAATCTCTTGGTTGCTCGAGCCTTGCGCCAACAATCTTAAAATCGCGGCTTCGCGTTCGGTCAGGTCGCCGCGTTTTTCGTCGGGCAGGCTTTCTTTTTTGACGCGGAAATCCTCGAGCACATTCTTTGCCATTTCGGGGTCTAAGAGCGTGCCGCCTTCAAAAACGTGACGGATGGCGTCAATCAATTCTGTGCCGTCCACGTCTTTCAAAAGGTATCCTCGAGCGCCCGCTTTGACGGCTTCAAAGACATAAGAGTCTTGGCGGTACATGGTCAGGATTATCACGCTGGCTTGCGGGTTGATCTCGAGAATGCTTTGGGTGGCGCGAACCCCGTCGAGTTCTGGCATTTGAATGTCCATTAAAATAATGTCGGGTCTGGTGTCGGCGGCGTAACGCACGGCTTCGCGTCCGTTTTGGGCTTCGCCGATCACGCGCAGGTCGGCTTCAGTCTCGAGCAGGCTTTTGAGTCCTTGGCGAAACAGGGCGTGGTCGTCGGCAAGCAAGATGCGTATCATGCTAGAAGTGTAGAAGGTTGTTGGATGTTTCACAAGTGACGAACGACTTTTTTACAACAACCGTGCGACCGTCTCGAGCAGCACATTTTGGTCAAATTCGCTTTTGATGATGTAGGCGTCCGCGCCTGCCTGAGCGCCGCGTTGTTTGTGCTCAAGCGTGTTCAGGCTGGTGACCAGAATCACGGGCAGGTGTTTGAGTTTTTCCGTGTTGCGAATCTCGTTGGTCAGGGCAAAACCGTCCATCAAGGGCATTTCGACATCGGAGAGCACCAGTTGAATATCTGTGGTGCGCAGTATCTCGAGGGCTTCGAGTCCGTTGATGGCGACTCGAGTTTCAAAACCGGCGTTCTCGAGAATCGTGCACTCTAAGGAGCGGGTGGTGATCGAATCGTCCACGACCAGAATGCGGGTTTTGGTTTTGAGGCTTTGAGGTTTGGGACTGATCTCTTGGGGTTGCATTAAGCCTCTTTGAATGATGATCTCGGCATTCAAAATGGGCACGAGCATTCCAGAATCGAGTACCGCAGCGCCTTGCAAATGGGCAACCTGCTCGAGCGGATAGCCGAGTTTTTTAATCACAATTTCTTGTTCGCCAATCAAGGCATCGACAATCAGGCACAGCGACTTGTTTTGGCTGACAACATTGACCATCACGCGCCAACCGTCCAAGGCGGGGCGACTTGGCAGCTCGAGCAAACCAGCCAATTCGGTCACGCGGATGGCGCGTTCGTCAAAAATCGCGGCGGCTTGTCCGTCTTGCTCGAGCAGGTCGCTGGCACGTACCCTGGCGACGCGTTCGATGGCGTTGGTAGGAATGGCAAGGCGAGTGTCGGCAACTTGCACCACCAACACGCGGCTGGTGGCGAGCGTGGCTGGCAAGCGCAGGTGGAAGCTCGAGCCGCGCCCAGTTTGGCTTTGCAGGCTGATGCTGCCGTTTAAAGTGCGAATGTTCTCGCGTACCACGTCCATGCCGACGCCGCGTCCACTGATTTGGGTGATTGTTGCGGCGGTGCTAAAGCCTGGCGCGAACAGCAACTCGAGCGTTTGTTCTTGGTTTAAAACCGTGTTTTCTGGGATTAAGCCTTTGGCTAAGGCAACTTGCTGCACGCGTGCGGTGTTGATTCCTGCGCCGTCGTCGGTCAGGCTAATTTCAATCTTAGTGCCCGATTGCCGCACCTCGAGTTTGATCGTGCCGATTTCGGGTTTTCCTGCTTTGAGGCGCTGCTCTGAAGTTTCCAAACCGTGGTCGAGCGCGTTTCTGACCATATGCATTAAAGGGTCGCGCAGTCCGTCCAGAATTTTACGGTCCAGTCCTATTTCGCCGCCAATCGTTTCAAGCTTGGCGTTTTTGCCAAGGTTATGGCTTAAATCGCGTACCAACCGCTCGAGGTTGGGGAACAAATTCGAGGCGGGCAGCAGTCGCACCGCCAGCACTTCGTTTTCGATGATGCTGTTGACGCTGCGCAGTTGAGCGGTGTCTTCCGCCAGGTCTGCCACAAGTTGCTCGAGGTTTTCGATCATCAGGTGGTAACGGTCTTCGTTGCGGTCAAAGAAACCCAAAAATTGTTGCAGGTCTGGGTTTTGCACGTCTTTTGCCAGTCGGTTACGCATGGCTCGCGCCGAACGCCAGGTTTTACGGGCGTTTTGCAAACGGTTTAAAAGGTTGCCAACCCTTTTGGCTCGAGTCTCGAGTTTGATTCTGGCAATGGTCAGTTCACCTGATTGGGCGAGCAAGGTGTCCAGGCGTTGCACGTTGACGCGAACGCTGTCGGTGCTGGCAGGTTTGGCGGCGAGGGGTTTGTTGAGCACCGTCTTTGGAACCTCACGCAAGCCTTGAAAAAAACCGTGTTCATCTCGGGTTTGCAACAGGCTTTCTAAGGCTGGCAAATCAGCTTGCTCGAAAACGCGCTCCAAATGCTCGAGTGGCGTTTCAAGCGGGTGT
>JANMUC010000433.1:0-2322 GCA_031391225.1 Deinococcales bacterium | reverse complement strand
CCCTGCGGCTGGTGGCGGCGTTGGCACGTCTCGTCCCTGCGAGGCGGCTTGTGCGCCCATCGAGGCTGCCACCAGGTTTGTTGGGGCTTGAGGCACAAATGAACATTGACTTGGCGGTGAGATAACATTGGCGGCTCGAGGTGCGGGTCGTGAGTTTGCTTGAGGCGGCATTCTGTCTTCAATAAACCACTGCGGCAAATCGGCTGGCGCTGGCAAACCACCATAACTCGAGCGTTCTGTGCTCGTGTTGCTCGAGGTGGTTTGGCTGCGAGGATTTTGGTCTGGCGTATTTTGATTGAAGTTACTCCAGCCTTGACGCGCAAACGCTTCAACGCCGAGTGCCAGTCCTTCTTCGTTGTCCGCCTGAGCGCTGGCTGTCAAACTGCTGTTTCCTCGAGCCACTGGCGGCACAAATCGCGCTTGGCGGTTTCGGGCGACGTGGGTCAATTCGTGGGCGATCAAACCGAGCGTTTCAGGGCTTTCGAGGGGTTGTTCGCTCGAGAGTAAAACCGTGTCTCCCACGGTTAAAGCATTAGCTCGAGCGGCTTTGGTCAGGCGCTGGGTTTGCGGGTCACGGTATATTTTCACGTCATTCGGGTCAATGCCCACAATGGGCTTTAAAAAACGGGTCGCGTTTTGACTGAGTTGAACGCGTTCGTTACCCATCAGCAATGTGCTTGGTTGTTGATTGCTCGAGGTTTGCGGGTTTCGATTTGTCGGGTTGGGTAAGTTTGGTAAAAGTGCTTGATCGGCGCTTGGCGCTGCTAGCTCAAGGCTCGAAGTTTGAGATTTAAGGTTTGGCAAGTTGGGTCTTAAGACTTGGTTTGGCGTGTCAACACTCGAGTCAACACGCTGAGCGTCAACGCTCGGAACAAGTTCAGTCTCTTGAGGTTGAAAATCGGGATTTGGGTCGAGTATTTTTTTCAGACGTTGAAACATTTGCTCTGGCGTTTCGGTCACTTCCATGGCTTCAAAAAGCTTTTCGGCTTCGGTTTTGTGTGGTTCGACTTTTGGTTTTGGCGGGACGATACGGCGATTTGGTGGGTTGAAGACATGGACTTTATTTCCGTTGTCATCCAGCACATTTTGTTTTGCTGGTTCGCTGCTCACACTTTGGGTTTGCAAAACCTGAGTCGTTTGATTCACATCAACGTTAATGGATACTGGATCGCCGTTTTCGCTGGTGTTCAAATCCAGATTTGAAGTTCCAACGTTTTGAATGACAGCCTCAACTGAGGTTTGCTCGACTCGAGCGTCCGTATTATTTTGGCTCGAGGCTGTGATGATTAAATCAGTGGATTGCCGTATTTCTTGGCTCGAGTTGTCGGTTGTCAGTGTGTTGTGGCTTGGTAGCGGCGGCAAGCCCTGGACTTTGCGAATGGCGTTGATAATATCTTCTTGTGACATTCCAGGCATTTCGGCGAAAAGCTTTTCTGCTTCATTCGGTTCGCGTTTCGGTTTGGGCGGAGGCTTTGGTACGGTACGTTGAATCCGTCTTTGAGGGTTGTAAACGCTGACGCCTTCGGACTTGGTCAAAAAGCTAGCGGGCACGTCTTGGTTTGGTGTTGCTGTTTGACTCGAGTTTTGGGTTGCCATTTGAACCGAGTCTGGAACTTGATTTTGACTTGGGAATTCTGTCAAGTTTGAGTTTTGAACCTGGCTCGAGTTTTGGTTTGATTTAATTTCAACTGGGGTTTCAACCAAAGACTGCTTCAAATCAGAAGTATGTGTTTCGTTCGAGCTTGAAACATCGGGTTCATTTAAAAATTGATTTAAATTTGCGATTTGCGTTTCGCTCGAGTTTGATGTTTGAACTTCGTTCACAGGTTGATTTAGATTTTCGACGAACGTTTCGCTCGAGTTTAACAATTGAGATTCACTCGAGTGATCGGGTTGAAGCCCTCTTGGGTTTTCGGACTGAACCTCATTCAAGTTTGATTCCAGACTGTTACTCGAGGGTTCTGTCTGACTCAAATCAACAGTTGGTTTTGCGGCTTCAAAATTGTTCGCAAATTGCTCACTCGAGTCTTCAGACTCGACATTTAAATCTGGTGTCACGGTTTGACTGGGGCGACTGATTTCCGAATTTCGAGTTTGTGTTTCGAGACTTTCCGTATGAGCCTCAGAAACAGCTTCAAGGCTTGGCGTAACCTTTGTTTGCTCAGGTGACTCGAGCGAGGGTTTTAAAGCTGGAGCAGCACCTTCTTGTGGTTCACTCGAGCGGATGACTGATGTTTCTTCAGTTTCTAATTCGAGCGTCGGGTCACGCTCGAGTTCTTCCTTGGCTGCCAGTGCACGTTTGGCGCGTTCGGCTCGCATGGT
>JANMUC010000392.1:0-2900 GCA_031391225.1 Deinococcales bacterium | reverse complement strand
CTTTAAGCTCAAACCAGAACAAAAAGTGGTGATTGCAGGCGCGACCACCACCCAGACCGAACAAGCTGCCGCCAGCAACACCGACGGCGCGAATGCCGCAATGGCGTATGGTACCGACGGTGCGATTGCTGCGCTTGGTTTGGTGGTGCTGAGCGACCCTAAAGGTGCTCAGCCTGTGTACCAACCCGCCCCAACGGTGCGTGGTGAAGTCCTAAAAAAGCATCCCGAAATTGCTGGCTTGCTCAATCCCATTTTTAAGGGGTTAACCTTGCCAGTCTTGCAAAACTTGAATCGTCAAATTGATCTTGAAGGCAAAGCGCCTCAAGAGGTGGCTCGCACCTATTTGGCAAGCAAGGGTTTTTTAAAATAAATCTCGAGCCGTAAAAAACTTGTGGGACGGGTGTGTTCATCCCCGTCCCATTTTAAACTCGAGGTGAATCATGAATCTGTTAACCAGAAATCCAAACCGCATTGCCATTCTCGGTTGTTTGCTGGCAATCTCGAGTTTGGTGTTGTTGCCGTTTCTTGAGTTAAAAGCCAATCGTTTGGTTGCCGGCAAAGGTTACAAGTTGCTCGAGGTGGGTGCGGCTGGATGGTGGTTACTGAGCTTGGTGTTTTTGGCAGGTTTGAGCGCTTTTTTAGTACCGCGTTTTCGCGCTCCCGCACTGGCAATTCTGGGCAATCTGGTCTTCATCGCTAGCGTGATCTTGATCGGCGCTGACGCCAGCATCCTGCTCGGCTCGAGTACCCTGGCTCGAGTTTCGCTCGCACCTGCCGCGTGGTTGATGTTGGTGTCCAGTAGCTTCATGATTTTTGCGGCGCTGAATGACCTCGAAAACATTTGGTTCAAACGCCTGACTTCGAGTGTTGGAATATTGGTTTTCTTGGTCATTTTATGGATGGGTGGACTCTCGAGTTTAAGCGTGATTCGTGAATACCAGACTCGCTTGGACACGTTCTGGCTCGAGGTTGGACGGCATTTGGGGCTGGCATTTTTGGCGCTTTTCACCTCAAGTTTATTCGGTATTCCGTTGGGTTTCTGGGCTGCCAGGTCAAAACGTTTTGAGGGTTTTATTCTGGGACTCTCGAGTTTGCTGCAAACCATTCCCAGCCTCGCATTGCTGGCGCTGCTGATCACGCCATTTTCGGCGCTGGTTCGCGCCTTTCCAATCCTCGAGTCTGTTGGAATTCGGGGCATCGGTTTTGCCCCAGCCATCACCGCCTTGACGGTTTACGGTTTGCTGCCCATCGCTCGAGGGGTTTTAAACGGCTTGAAGTCAGTTCCCGAAACGGCACTCGAGGCTGGGCGCGGCATGGGCATGACCTCGGTTCAACTTTTCTCTAAGGTCGAACTTCCCCTGGCGCTCGGCTTAATGTTGAACGGCATTCGTACCAGCGCCGTGCAATTGGTTGGACTCAGCACCCTCTCGAGTTTGATTGGCGCTGGCGGCTTGGGCGTCTTTATTTTTGGTGGTTTGGGCAGCGCCGCCAATGATCTGGTGCTGCTCGGCGCGATTCCGGTGTTGGTGCTGGCGGTTTTAACCGACGCTGGGTTCAGGACGCTCGAGCAAGCGAGCATTCCCAAAGGTTTACGATGATTGACCTTCAGAATGTTTTTAAGAAATACGGCGCGACCACTGCCGTCAACAATCTCAGTCTCGAGGTCAAAACGGGCGAGATTTGTGTTCTGATTGGTCCGAGCGGTTGTGGCAAAACCACCACTTTAAAAATGATCAACCGTCTGATCGAACCCAGCTCGGGGCGAATTTTAATTGACGGGCGCGACTCGAGCAGCCTGAAAGCCTTTGAATTGCGGCGCGGCATCGGCTACGCCATTCAAAGCGTTGGACTGTTTCCACATTTGACCGTTGCCGAAAATATTGCGGTTGTGCCAAAGCTTTTGGGTTGGCAAAAATCCAAGATTGAAGCTCGAGTGATGGAACTCCTCGAATTGATCGGACTCGAGCCGAACCGTTATGCAACTGCCTATCCCAAAGCACTTTCTGGCGGGCAGGCGCAACGGGTCGGGGTGGCTCGAGCGCTGGCAGCAGACCCGAACGTGCTGTTGTTCGACGAACCGTTCGGCGCGGTTGACCCATTAACCCGTGAAAGGCTCCAAAACGAATTTCTCGAGTTGCAAAAACGATTGCATAAAACCGTGGTTTTTGTCACGCACGACATCGACGAAGCCATTAAACTTAGCGACCGTATCGCCATCATGAAAGACGGCAAACTCGAGCAATACGCCACGCCCGAAGAGATGCTCGAGCAACCCGCAAATGATTTCGTGCGCGATTTTATTGGTGCGGATCGGGGTTTAAAACGTCTGGCTCGGGTGTCCGTGCTTGAGGTCATGCGTCCAAGCGCGGGCGTCAAGCTCGAGGATCAAAACGATCAAGCCGCTAGCGTTTTTGTGGTGGACTCGAGCGGCGTGTTGCGCGGCTGGCTCAACCCCAAAGCTTCGGGTGCTCGAGATGCTTTTAGTGCGCACGCGTGGCAGGAGATCAGCGTTTTTGAGAACACCAGTGTTCGTGAAGCCTTATCCAGAATGATCTCGCTCGGTTTTCAAGTGCTGCCAGTGGTGAATCAACTTGGCGTTTTGAAGGGCGAATTGACCCTCGAGCAAGCCATGAGCGCCAAAGGAAATTCGTGAATTCGAGTCGTACATCAGCGTTTAGAGTGCTGGCATTGGGTGTGCTTTCATTTGCATTGATCTTGTTTGTCTTTACCCAAACCAGGGCTTGGGAAACGGTTTTGAAGTTTTTGTTTCCGCTCGAGGACAACGTTTTGTACGGCACGGCTACGCTGCTCAGTCTGGCGTTAACGCATCTTCGTTTGATTGCCGTTTCAAGCCTCATCACCACTGTTTTGGGTGTGGCATTGGGCGTTTTTGTCACTCG
>JANMUC010000386.1:0-3981 GCA_031391225.1 Deinococcales bacterium | reverse complement strand
CAACTCCAACTCCAACTCCAACTCCAACACCAACTCCAACTCCAACTCCAACTCCGATAAACAATTCAAATAATGTTTCAACAGATTTTTTGGGTAGCGATAGAAAAATCACAAACCCCGAACGCGGATTTTACGGTTATGGTGGCGATCTAACAAACATTAATGAAAGTAACCTTGCAAACCTAGCAGGACAATACTCATTGGTACACAGTTACGTCAGACTTGACGACTACCGCTACTCGAGCCTTGATTCTGGCTTGCTATCGCAACTCGAGGAAGGTTTTGCAAAATTACGCAGAACAGGCTTGAAAGCGATTTTGCGCTTTAGCTATAATTTCCCAGATGGCAGCAACTATACCTACACGCCAGATGCGCCACTTGATACTGTGCTGACCCATATTCAACAAATCAAACCAATTTTGGCACGCAACGCCGACGTGGTCGCCTTCTGGCAAGCTGGATTTGTCGGCGCTTGGGGCGAATGGCACAATTCGACCAACGGTTTGGATTCTGCGCAAAACAAGATCATCATTCGTGATGCACTCTTGGACGCCCTTCCAGAAGGACGCTTTTTGCAAGTACGTTATCCCATTGACATGCAAGCTTGGAATTCAAATTATCCAACCGAAACAGATGCCTTTACCAACAACGCCCGAATCGGCATTTACAACGATTGCTTTATGGCAGATGACAATGACACTGGAACTTACTCAGGCGGACTTTATGACCCACTGCGTGAATACACTAAAGCCGTCGCTCGAGTAGTACCATTTGGGGGTGAAACCTGTGATGTCAATCCTAGTAGCGCACGAAAGGAATGCTATCAGATTCTCAACGAAGGACGCGACTATTCTTTAACGTACCTCAACGATAATTTTGACATTTCCTTCATGAACAAATGGAAAGCCGATGGTTGTTACGACCAAGTTGCACGCTCAATCGGTTACCGTTTCCGCCTGACTTCGGCAGCACATCAACAAGCTGCAAACCGTGGCAACACTTGGGTAATGCAATTCAATGTCAGCAACGATGGTTGGTCGCGTTTGTTCAACCCTCGAGCTTTGAAAATTGTTCTGCGGAACAAAAACACTTGGGCAACCACTGAACACACCGTTTCTGGAATTGATCCTCGCAATTGGTTGCCCGGTCAAGACAGCAATGTATCCGTTGCATTTACCATCCCAAATAACTTAAACCCAGGCGATTACGATGTCTTGATTGGTTTGCCCGACGCCGCGCCAAGCCTTGCTGACGATGCGCGTTATTCAATTCAGTTCGCCAACAACGATGATAATTCACGCAATCAAGTTTGGGAATCAAACACTGGTTTGTTCAAGATTGGCACAACCCTGACCATCAAATAAAACCGGATTTTCCTCGAGCGACACCGCCCACATTTTGGGCGGTGTTTTTTAATCTCGAGCTTTCACGCCCACATGAATCGCCGCCAGCCCCGCCGTTAACACTTGAAACCGTGTTTCAAAGCCAACCTCGAGCATCAGCTTGGCAAGCACTTCTGGTTTTGGAAAGGCAATCACGCTTTCGGGCAGGTAACGGTAGGCTTCGGGACGACCCGAGATCACGCCACCAATGAACGGTAGCACGTGCCGAAAGTACAAACCGTAGACTTGCCCGAGCAGATTTTCTGGCGGCGGTGGAAACTCGAGGATCACACAACGCCCACCTGGGCGCAAGACCCGATAAAACTCTTGCAAGCCGCGTTTAAAGTCGGCAAAATTTCTAAACCCAAACGAACACGAAATCGCGTCAAAGCTGGCGTCTGGATACGGCAAATTGAGCGCGTCGCCTTGCTCAAACTTAATCTCGAGCTGTTGTTTGACGGCTTTCTCACGGGCAATCTCGAGCATGTTGGCGGCAAAATCACTGCCGATAACTCGAGTTTCGGGACGGATTTTTTTAATGGTTAATGCAAAGTCGCCAGTGCCAGTTGCAACATCGAGCACATCTTTGGGATTGTTGGCGAGGACTTCCTGGGTGGCAGTCGTGCGCCAACCCCTGTCCACGCCCATTGAGAGCACTCGGTTCAAAAGATCGTAACGTCCCGCGATACTGTCAAACATCGCTTGGACTTTTTCGCCTTTTTCGCTGTTTTCCCCGACTGGCGGTGCGCTTTTCACGCCTCAAATTAACACGCCAACTTCAGGACAAATTTCAGGCTCGAGGTTGCTGCATTGTGGTGTCTCGAGCATCATAAGTTGCTCGAGCCGCTATGACTTCGGGCATGTTCTGCATAGACCAAATTGCCATTTGAGTAATCACATCGTCCAAGCTGTGACCAAGTTCGGTCAGATTGTACTCGGTGTGCGGTGGCACGACAGGATAGACGGTGCGTTTGACCAGTCCGTTTCGCTCGAGTGAACGCAAGGTTTGGGTCAGCATTTTCTGGCTGATGCCTTCGACGGTGCTTTGCAATTGGTTGTAACGCATTGTGCCGTTTAACTTTAAAGCGTAGGCGACCAGCACCGTCCAACGGTCTGCGATCATGTCCAGCACGATTTGCGAGGGGCAGTGTTTACTGAGGCAGTTGGCTTGGTTTGGGTTGCTCGAGGTTTGAAGTTCCATAATTTAGGATAGCACACTTACACGCACCAAATAGTGTGTATCAAACTATTTGGTATGTACTTGTAATTTAGAGAGTTAAGGCTTACATTCTCTCTCGAGGGTTACAACACCCAAACACAAGGAGCACATCATGATCTTAATCAGCACCGCAAACGGTAAAGTCGGCAGTGAAATTGTTGAACAACTTCTAGCAAAAGGCGAAAATATTAAAGTTGGAGCGCACAACGTCGCCAAAGCCACAGCCAACTTCCCAGGCGTGAACGTGGTTCATTTTGATTACAACAACACCGAAAGCATCAAAGCCGCACTCGAGGGTGTGGATACGATCTACCTCGCATCACCAGGCGATTTTCCGAGCGACCCAGAAAAAACCACGGTTGATCTGGCAAAAACCGCAGGCGTCAAACGCATCGTTAAACTCTCGGCAATGGGCGTCGAAGCCAATGACGAAATTCCGTTGCGTCAAGTCGAAAAACACATCGAAGCATCGGGACTCGAGTACACCATATTGCGCCCGAGTTGGTTTATGCAAAATTACTCGACTGGCATGGCAGGCAGTATTCAAAGCGGTACAATTTACGAACCCGCCGAGCAAGCAAAAACAGGCTTTATTGACGCCAGGGACATTGCCAGCGTTGCCGTCAAAGCCCTGATTGAAAACGGTCACAACGGTCAAACCTATGCCCTGACCGGTTCGGAGAGTATAGACCGCAACGCCGTTGCCGCAAAACTCTCGAGCGCCCTTGGCAAACCCGTTCAGTACGTGCCAATCAATGATGAACAATTTCGCGGCGCAATGCAAAACGAACTATCACCCACGTACCTCGAGCTGATGAGCAATCTGTACGCTGGCGTTCGGGCTGGCTGGACCGATGCCACCACCGACACTGTGAAAAAAGTGTTGGGGCGCGACCCGATTAGTTTCGATCAATTCGCAGCCGATCACAAAGATATTTGGTCATAAACCCAAAGCAAATCGAATCACATGTAGAAGATGGTCTGAGACCATCCCTACGGAACATTCTCTAAATCGTTTAGACTTAATCCATGCCATTTTTTGACCTTCCACTCGAGCAACTCGAGACGTTCAAACCTGCCCGCGTCGAACCAGACGACTTTGATACATTCTGGGAATCGACATTGGCTGAGGCTCGAGCTTTCCCACTAAACGCGAGCTTTGAACCCGTCGCACCAGAAATCAAGACGCTCGAGATTTTTGATGTGACCTACAACGGTTTCGCGGGTCAACCGATCAAAGCTTGGCTGGTGCTGCCCAAACACCGCAACGGCAAACTGCCCTGCGTGGTCGAATACATTGGCTACGGCGGCGGGCGTGGCTTGCCCATTGACCACCTGGGATTCTCGAGCGCAGGATTTGCGTTTTTGATTATGGACACC
>JANMUC010000374.1:0-1026 GCA_031391225.1 Deinococcales bacterium | reverse complement strand
TTTCGTGATTATACCATTCCGAGCAAACTTGCGGAAGTCAATATAAAATAAACCAAATCCGTACCAAAAAACTAAAAAAAACCATAAAAACGGATTTTTTGCAACGAAAAAGATAAACTTGAAAGGGATCAAAACCCACTGCATAGGTGCGGTCAAAACCGATTTCAAAAAGCTATTCCTATTCATATTTACGATTCCAATTTCGTATTTTAAGCATGGAAGAACACATACCTTTCGATACGCAACATCTTATCTAAAGGTTGCACAGGTCTGCCTAAATCTCGAGACTCGAGTTCTGAAATTTTAAAACTCAATCCAACAACAACCTTGCGGTTGGTTCATCCACAATCAATTCGTTCAACAACGCCCCAGCCAACGCCGCTTTCAACGCTTGGGCTTTGCTTCTTCCTGCAACCACGCAAACGCCGTGTTTGGCTTGTCGGATCACGTTTAAATCGGGTCCTGAAGCGCGGTCATTTAACGGAATGTTGTTAAAACTGCCGTCTTTGCGAAAGAAAACGGTGGCAATGTCACCTTCGACGTGTTCTCTGGTTAATTCTTGGTAGTCGCGTTTCTCGAGGTATCCAGCTTCGTACACGTAACTTGGGACTTTGGCGTGTAGTGCGCCGACGCTGTACAGCAGAACGCTGGCTTGTTTTTGCAGGTCGGTGATTTTTTTGACGCTGCGTTCTTGCCACAGGCTGACTTTGGTTTGCGCGAAGTCAAAAAAGGCTGGCACTGGAAATTGGTGGACTTTCGCGCCGTAATTTTGCCCGAACCTCGAGAGGACTTGTTCGATCAGTGGGTTGTTCATGTCGGCAATTGTGCCTGAGCCGTTCAGTTGCACGATCTCGAGGTTTGGGGTTGGTTTGGGGATTAAATGCCTCGAGATGGCGGTCAGGGTCGTTCCCCATGCCAGTCCGATGACGGTGTTGGGTTGCACGAGGGTGTTGATTTGCACGCCCGTAAACGTGGCAACCCGCTCGAGAGCTTCGGCTTCGCTGGCGTTGTCGGGAACTGGAACAA
>JANMUC010000358.1:0-7376 GCA_031391225.1 Deinococcales bacterium | reverse complement strand
AACGCATCCAAACCCACGCGAAACACGCTCTGCTCTAACCGACCATGTTTTAACAGGCGAATTGCTTTTCGACTTGAGATTAACACACCAGTTTGGTACGCCCAGAACAATGCTATCGTCAACAAACTCAGTAAATTCGCTAATCGTGTTGCACACCGAATTCGAGTTGCCTCAAATTGAAACCCTCTTGATTTCAACGCCTCAAATAAGTTCTCAATCCCCCAACGGTACGAGTACAAGCCTAAAGCCGCTTTAGGACAAGCATTCGTTACCACAAACACGAACTCGTCACCATCTTCAGTGGGTTGTTTTAACCGAATGCCAACCAAGTAAACTGGTTCACCGTAAATCCAAACCTTGCGTTTCAGCCACGTACTTTGACCTTTTTTGAGATTCGCAAACCAGCTTTTGGGTTTAGCACAATATCCTCGGTAAGAAACGATGGCACTCTTTTTTAAACGCAAATCAAAATCGAGTCCTTCCAAACGCAAGTATTTCAGTAAACCTTGACTTAAGAATTCACGATCAGCCAATAAAAGCACCTGACGACCCTCAAACCAACCCTTAACCTGATCGAGTAAAGTAATAACTTCTGCCGTGCTACTCGAGCCTTCTTTACCGAGCAAGGTGAAGACCAGTGGGAAAGAAAAGCCTTTGATCGTCAAAGCCAGAACTAAGAAATTAACTGGGGTTTGACCAATCATCCATTCAGTACGATCAAGTGAAAGCATGAGATCGCCCGGGTAGAAACTGAGTATCCAACGAGCGATTTGTGCTTGCCAGTCACGAGTTCCAGTTAGGAATCTGGTACATCGGCGTTTATTACTTTTGGGTTTTGCTTGGAGGTTGAGGATGTTACTGAGTTGGCTGATGTTGCTGGTACGTTTTTCGAGTAAGGCTTGGATGAACAGTGTGATGAATTCAAGCTTTCGTTTGTCGAGTTTAAGAAAGGATTGAATTGTGGTCTTGATTTCGAGTATCTTGGTCAATGGCAGCCTCCGAAAGAAGCTGCCACTTTACTTTTGTTGTTCTGGACAGGGCTAGTGAGTTGTGTCCCCTACAGAGGGTAGAGCGTTTGACTGTTCGAAAACTATATAAAAACAAGCTTCTCCTTGAGCTACTATTTATTGTTTTTAACAAAACCAAAGCCAATTAAGCAGTCTTGATACCCGAATATCCGATTTCTTTCAAGAATACACCAACTATGAGAGCATTTTCTGTGAACGTTTACGTTAATGCGTCAAGCGTTTTGCTATATTCCCTAAGATCTGCCAATTTCAACGTGCCAAATTTAATCAGCGTGCCTTCCACAAGATCAAGGATGTGTCCAAGCACACCGCATGTTATTTTAATGACAAATTTCACGGCGGCGTCAGTGATTTTCAACTCGATATTTCCTGCCAATTTTTCCATCAATGCCTTGACAACTGTTTTGTCTGCGATCAGTGTCAAACGACCTTGTTTAAAATTAAATCGTGAAGCGAGTTGTGCATCACCTTGAAGCACCTCTTTTAATTCTTCTGTTCCCATCGGAACTACGAGTAAGTTTTGATTGATAAGGTCTTTGATACACCTTAGAAATGGCTTCCCTTTTCCTGTCGTATCTGCACAATCATGAAATTCGTCCAAGAAAATTAACCTCAGACCAACTGTTTTTGCTTGTTGAACAAAGTGCTTCATTCGCTTTGAGTGCGTCTTCACTTCATCTGGGCTTACTGCACGAATCGCTCTGAGAAGTTCTACACTCAACTCTTCGACCCTTAGAATGCTGGTCATGCTGAGGTAGATCGCAGGAATCCTATCTATTTCGTCGTTGTACTCTGGCGGATGCAGGAACAAAAATCGTTTGACAAATGCGGTTTTCCCACCATTGGCGACAATAATAAGGGCAATGCTCTTTGGACGATGTCTTGGAGGGTCATTGCTGATTGCAAAAAGTTCTGCAAGCAGGGCTTCTCGGTGAGGTTCATGATACCAAAAACTTTCTCGGCGCTGAATGAATTCTCCTCGTTCCATGATGGACACCTCCTTGAACTATTCGTTTGAGGTTTCAAATCTTTTAGTTGACGGGATTGTCTGCAAATTTGATCTTTGCAGACACAATTTTGGATTCCGCTGTATCAAATTCTTCTAGGTCAAATTCGTCTAGTGCGTCACGCAAATCAGGGATTTTCTTACTCGTTTTGCGTTTTTTGTTGTTTTTGGCATCCAATGCCACTTTTTCCATCAGTTCCATAACGATTTGTCGCTTTGTTTTTTGGGCATCGAGCGCGTTCCGCGCAGCACTTTTGACTCGAGAGAAGTAAGCCTTAACTGTCTTTACATGAATGGGTCTGGTGAAACCCTCTGGAAATCTTCCATGAAGTACGAGGACTTCTCCCGTTTTCAAATGAATTGCGGTGACGGTAGACACATCTTTTGGATCGAAGCTGATTTTCAATTCAGATCGTCGGATAATATGTTTTTTTAAGTGAGTCGAGGTGTAGTTGATGTTAAATATTCTAATTCCAATGTTCCTGGCTTTACGTGGTTCTTCGGGCTGCATACGGTTTTTTACATAATCCAACTGTGCTGGCGTTAACTCTCGCCATGAAGATTTTCCGAAGTCCAAAAGATGTTGTGCTTTTTGTTGCCGAGTCAAGATTTGTGCTGGAGCGCACAACTGGTTGTAGCGTGCCACGATGCGCTGGTGGAAACGGTTGACATCATCTAACGTCAACATGGCACCTTTAACCGCATCATATTCTCCACGCGCATCTATCGAATTCATGGTCGTTCCAGGAAGCCCGTGATGCGAGTGACTTAGGGTCCCAATATTGCGTTCTTCCGAACCGCCGTGATGTTTGGTTGATTTGTTGCGCGGCAATACCTCGATCCCAAGGTGACTGACCACCCGTTCCACTTGTTTGTTGGCGAATTCTTTTCCGCTGTCCATCCGAATGCGTTGTGGTAATCCACAGCCTTGAGGGATGACATCAACATTCGCATCATTAAAAATCTGGGTATCGCCTAAAAAAACGTCCCGCAATACCATCAGAATTAAGCCCGCATCAACATGCCCTTCAAACAGAACTGATCGTAAAACTTGTGAAGTTGCAACATCAATGACATCGACAAAAAAACCTCGGCGAGCACCTTTGCGGCGCTGATTTTTTCCCCTGCCTGCTTTATGTTTAACAACCTCGAGACCATTTTCGGTGGTCATCACATCTTGTGGACTGCAATCAATGGCAATCAGTTGTCCGTAACGGTTGATTTCCAAATGCCCTTGTCGTGCCTTGATTTTATCAGCTTCTTCTTTTCCATATCGTTGACGGGTTGCTTCAATAGGATCACGATCAAAAATGGCATCAACGTGACGTTTTACGGTCATGTATGCAGGTGGTGGTAGTTCCTCGTCCAAGCACTTTCTTCGCACATTTTCAAACAAGTCGTTGAGACTCGAGGCTCTGCCTGGCGTACCAATTGGAACGAGGTAAGCTTCGATCGCACAGATTTCAAGAATCGACCAAACTTCTGGTGAAACGATGTTTTTCGGCTTGGTTGAAATCTCAGAAGTTAGAAATGGAACGAGCTCGGTAAAAGTAATACCGGGAGCACCTGCCGCAATCAGGGTTTCACGAAATCGAAACACTCCTCGTGCCGACAACTCTACTTTTTTACCAATCTCTTCCGCACGTTTGTTGGGTAACTTTTGGGTTGGATCTGAATACATCGAAAAAAGCTTTAGACATCGCTCTCCGCGTTTGGTTTTCAAAAATTGACTTTCCAAACGACGTTCAGGACTTAGAATCGGATCGTTCTGGCTGTCTTCAATGGTAAGTTGAGGCAATGCCATCAAGATACTGCGAAGCGGACGACCAACTGGCGCTGCAAAAGCTGGGATATCTCGTCCAAACACGTCAATCAGCGAATCTTGCGGCAAGGTGGTCGTATCGGCGACCAATTCATGACGAGCGATCATGCCATTTAAGCTACTGTTCAGTTGGCTTAACGAACAATTTGTTAGTGCCTTAATGTGAGAACGAAGCGCGGACAGCGGAAGAGCTGCATGTTCTCGAACAAAATTGAGTGCTGCCTTGCGCACAGCATCATTTATTGGCACGTTGTGAAAAGGACCAAATGTTTCAGCATGATCGACCAGCATTTCAGAGAGATCATTGTCGGTCACGATATGAAGGTGCTGTTCACGTAGTGCGAAAAGTGTTGCTCGAGCCTCCCATTTTTCAAATTCATCGCGCAACAAGATGGGAAGTAGTACATGTGGTTTGCACTCCACAACAATTTTGCGGTTATCGACAAAAACGACTGCAATATCGGGCGTGTATTTATGGGAGCTGCCATCGGCAGCAAAGACTTCAACTGTTTCGGCTCGAGCGACGGAAACAACACTTGCATCCATGTCCAAAACTTTGAGGAAGCGCTCTTCGATGGTACTTTCATAGGAAATCGTCACCCCCAAACGCGCAAGCACTGTTGAGCCTTTGCGTGCATAAGGAACGGTCTTTGAAGCATATGCTTTGGACATGTCAAACCTCCCAATGAACGACCTGCTTGGTGGGATTTGAAAAGAACATGCAATGCAAATTGCAAAGAAGTCACAACTTTTTGAAATCGTATTATTTGCCTTAAGTTTAATTTTTGCAATAACCAATTTGGATTAAATCTACTGACATGGCAAACTAAAACTCTTGTGAGTTCACTGACATGGCAAACTAAACATATTGAGTTCAACTGACATGGTTAACTAAAATACTGACATCAAAAGTAAAGAAATAGTGCCGATTTTGGCACTTTTTACTGACATGGCTAATTAAAAGTCACATTTGTGGTTTTTAGTTTGGTTTGTCAGTGGACACGTATTTTGCTGTCATTTTCATTTACCATGTCAGTAAAGATTTAGAATAACCTTTAGCGCTTAGATTTTTCGATAAATCCGAATGCTCATCGTTAAATCCGAATTTCCCAAAAACAGTGGAGAGCAATTAGCAACTCAACCCGTACTGGTAAAGCTCGAGTCCACATTCGTTCTTTTCACAACTCAATCTTGAGCCGTTTCAACCTTGCATTTAACCCTTCCAACCCGCAATCAATCCTTATCCCCGTTCTGTCAACGCTGACTCGGTAACCAAGTTGCCCGGTGGCATCAAGCTCGAGCGTGCGAAAATCAATCTCAATCTGCGGGTCAGGTTTCTTCACCGTGGTTGCTCGAGCGACTTTCTGGCGCTTGGGTTTCGCGGCTTGAATCGTCCTGGAGGGAAAAATCCGACTGTCTTTGAGTCCACGGCTGGAATGCCCACTGTGACGCATTGAAGCGTTCACCAGGGACGGCGCACAATGTGGGGTTAAGGTAGCGAAGCTCGATTTTTCGGCAAAGTAATCAAATCATCCCTTCAAGCACACGTTTCACCTTGGGATTCTCAATTCTCGAGCGACAATCGTTCAGCCATATTGAGCGCAAACGTCCCATACGGATTGATGTGCTGCCATTTCAACATGTCAACGCCCTCAAAGCAACCACCGTCAACCGACCTTGCCATTCGGGTACTTCCAACACGCGTTGCATCATTAACGTGTTGAGGTAAAATGTCGTGATAGTAAAAAACAAAAATCGGGGTAGCTAAACATTTTGAAGTAATGGAAAAGGCGGCTTCAAGAAACAACCAGGCTCGAGAGCATAACAGGCACGTCTTTTACGATAAGTTTTGTATTTGTTTCTAATCGTCATTGCGTTTTTAAGCGGGCATTCTAATGATAATCCAAAGATGTTGTTTCTATTTTGAACGGAAAATCGAGCTTCGCCACTTTTACATCTCTTGATTTGAGGGTTTGGCAGTAGAGGCGATCCGCCGCCGTTTGATCTCATCAGGTCTCGGCAGAGTCGGGATCACTTGCCAAACCTCGAGCATCGTTTCCTGAACACCGAGATCACGCCAGAGGAATCGCAATCGGGGTTCTGTTATTGGTCCTCGTCGGTGGCGATCTCGATTCTTGCTCATACCACAGCACCTTCTTGCCGCTACAGCAGCACCTGTCTAGATCCCAACCATGCACCTTCTTGCCCCTTAAAACAGCACCTGTCTTGACCATAAAATGCACCTCACGGGCATGGTCGCTGACGGGCTTGGGGCGCTGACGGGCGGGATCGCTCACGGGCTTCTTGATCCCACATCAGCACCTTGTAAGTTAATGGTGGGACTGACGGGCTTGGATCGCTTGCGGCGCTGACAGGCTATTCGCGCTCACACCGAGGTCAGTTCGTGCTCGATTGCATACCGCGTTGCCGCCGAGCGGTTCGGCACGCCCAGCTTGGAGAGGACGCTGCTGACGTGATCGTTGACCGTGTAGACGCCCGTGCCCAACTGTGCGGCGATGCGCTTGTTGCTCAGGCCGTTCGCCACGAGCTTGAGCACCTCGAGTTCCCTGGGTGTCAGGTCGGTCAGGCGGTTGCGCCCGAGCACAACCGGACGCGGCTCCTCGGAGATCGAGATTTCCGGCGTGAGGGCGTACTGGATCGCGGACTCGAGGTTCATGGAGCGCCCTTCCTCGAGCGCAACCGTCAACGCCGCTTCACTTAAACGTTCCCTGGTGGGGGCGAAGAAGGTTGCGTGAATCTTCTGCTCGATGTTGGGCAGGATGTTCCGGGTCTTGCGGACGCCGTCGGCCGCGCCCCACAATCGGGCGGCGCGAAGATCATGTCGGTGCTGGGTCGCGGCGGCGGCGAAGCCCTCCAGGCTTGCGGCCATGACAGTGAAGACCTCGGTGAGCCTGGCGTTCTCGAGTGCTTTTTTCAGGTGCGTCTGTGCCCCGCCCGGATCGTTGCGAACGAACGCGAGTCCCGCCAACCCCAGGTACCCGAAGGCCAATTGGCTCAATTCGCCCATCTCCAGCCCAATCGAGATCGCCTCCGCGAAGGCGCGTTCGGCCCGCTCGAGTTGAGCGTTCAAGACGGCCTGCCAGCCCAGCAGGCTCGAGTTGCGCATGACCAGCCAGGTCTCGCCCAGATCTCGCGCCATCGCCAGGCTCGTCTCGAAATGGTGGACGGCTTCGGCGCGATCCCTCGGCATTAACGACATGCCCAATGCGGTGTGGGCGTAGGCTTCGCCGTGGCGGTTCAGTGCGGCCCGGAACGCCTCCACGGCCTCCGCCGCAGCGTGTGCCGCAGGCTGGAAATCGCCCCGGCGAAAGTCCGTCAGGGCCTTGGCGTTCAGCACCCAGCCTCGAGCCGCACCCATCAGGCCGTGTTCGGAACTCAGCGCCTCGCTCAGCAGCGGGGCTACGCTGTAATCGACGTGGATCGACCAGGACCAGCCCAGAGCGCGGGAAAAAGCGCCGATCTGCTCGGGCTTGCCGGACTCGAGCCAGTACCGCATGGC
>JANMUC010000278.1:0-2147 GCA_031391225.1 Deinococcales bacterium | reverse complement strand
AACGCAATAATGACAGCTTCACCAATTGGACGAACCCATTCTTTCCAAAGGTACGTGCCAAAACCTTTGGTTGGTTCTTTTTTGGCAATATCTGGTACGGTTTTTTGGAGGTCACTGTTCAAGTGGGTTGGTGTTGGGATTGAATAGTTTTCTTCTGACATGCTTTCAACCTCGAGTTTCTCAAAAACGCAGCAATAATGCGTTTCGGTGCGTGAATTCTGATCTCGAGAAAAACTCGAGATTCCAAAAACGGAATTCAGGCAGCAGGTGGTGCTCGAGAAACCTCGGAATTAAATGAAACAATGGCAATTTGAATCAGTTGTGGTGCAAAAAATTCGTAAGTCTCGAGTTTTGGTTTTAGAAAAAGAACTGAAATTTTGCTCGAGTCAAAATCGGCAAAAACGGGTTGTTCAAGTTTTTTCTGCTCAAACAATGCAGCCGTGGGCTTGGCAGGAGTTTGTTGATTGTCGTGCGGTTTTGCCAGCTTTGGGGCTTGCTCGAGCCTTAAAAAATACTGATTTGCCAGTGCACCACCAGAAACCGTGATGGCAAGAAGCGCCAGTAGGCGCAACAACCAATTGGGTCTGAACGGCATTTTCACAGGGCAATTATACAAGCCAAACCTGAGAAAGTCCTGCTCGAGATCACAAAACTAAAAACACGGTACAGTGGGGTTCATGCACAGAAAATCGTTGACCAAACCCGACGGACGCGCCCTGCATTTGTACTCGAGAACCCCGATTCCGGAGGGCATTGTTGCGCCCAGTCCGTCAATTGAACCCATCATTGCCAACCCGCACTTGCGCTGGCATCCATTGCGCGGCGAATGGATTACTTTCGCGGCGCACCGCAATGACCGCACGTTTTTACCACCCCCAGAGTACAATCCGCTCGCGCCAACCACCAACCCAGAATTTCCAACCGAAATTCCGCAGGGCGATTACGATGTCGCGGTTTTTGATAACCGCTTTCCAAGCCTTGCGATTGATGCCCACGACCCCCCAAGCAGCATTGTGCCGACCAGTGCTGGAACGGGCAAGTGCGAGGTGGTGGTGTTTACAAAAGATGCGCAAGCCAGTTTGGGCAGCCTGCCACTGGATCACATCAAATTGATTGTTGACGTCTGGGCAGAACGCTATACCGAGCTTGGCAAGCTCGAGCATATCAAGTACGTCATGCCGTTCGAGAATCGCGGTGTCGAGATGGGTGTGACCCTGTATCATCCGCACGGGCAACTTTATGCTTACGATCACGTACCGCCAGTTCCAGCCCGTGAACTCGAACATCAACAAGCTTATTTTGACGCCCACGGCACGGGTTTGCTCGAGGATCACATTCAAAAAGAACGAGATGAGGGCACGAGAATTATTTTTGAACAAGGTGGGGTGGTCGCGTTTATTCCTGCCTTCGCGCGGTATCCGTTCGAGGTTTGGATTGCGCCGATTCGTGCCGCCGCCAGCGTGGCAGAGCTAACCGAGCAAGAACGAATTGATTTTGCGTTGGTGCTGAAAACCGTACTGTTTAAATTTGACCATTTGTTTAAAAAACGTCCAGTTTTTCCGTACCTGATGGTCATGCACCAAGCCCCAACAGACGGCAAACCACACCCAGAGGCGCATGTTCACCTCGAGTTTTACCCGCCGTACCGCACCGAAGACAAATTGAAATACTTGGCGGGAACAGAATTGGGCGCGGGACTGGTGGCAATGGATACGCTGCCCGAAACCAAAGCCGCAGAATTAAGGGCGGTTGAAGTTCAGTTTTAAATTGAAGAAATATTGAAGCTCGAGGGTCAAAGCTCGAGCTTTTTTGTGATGCTTTAAGGGCAAGTTTTGCGGGTGTACTTTGCCATGTTGCCACCCGTTAAGTTCAAGTCTTTAAAGATTGAATTGATGACCAATGAATTCGAGAGCGTACAATTTAAACTTCCAGCGTATTCTGTGTTCAACGCCAACTTGCCACGTTTCACGTATTCTGCGAGTGGTCCGCATTCGTTGAATTGTTGGCATTCTTCGTTCAAAATCCCATCGAATTTCTCAACCATCATCTTGCCCGTCTTATCTTTGAGTAAAACCTTATCTGGACCGTTCTTCTGAAACGCTGCCAGATTGTATTTGTGTGCGGTATCTGCCACCCAACCATTAAAA
>JANMUC010000226.1:0-5494 GCA_031391225.1 Deinococcales bacterium | reverse complement strand
CGCCCAGAGTGGCTGTACCCAGTCGTGCTCATCACCTGCGGCGGATTCCTTGGCAGTGTCGCGCAAAATACCCTCAAACGCATTGGTGTCTCGAGCATTGTCGGTGTGTTGATCGTGCTGCATCGTTTGGTCACGGTAGCGATTTTTGGCGGGGCGCAGGAAGGTTTGGCGGCAAACTCTCAACTGATGGTTCTGCCCGTATTTGTACTGCTTGATGTCTGGCAATTCTCGCGCCTGCAACGCAAACTTCAACCCGCCTGGAGCGCCAGCGGCGCACTGATCGTCGCCGCCGCATCGCTGGTGATCATGCTTCCTGCGATCTCGAGTTTGCTGATCTACCCCAGAATCAACGCTGCAACCCTGCCCATGATGATCGTCATGAGCCTGATCATGATGCTCGCCTCGAGTTGGGCAGGATCAAACCTTGGTGCATGGCTCTCATTACTCGGACAACGCCCAAATGCACTTGAAGCCACTCCAAGAAACTCGAGTCTTGTGCCAGCGGCTGGAGTTCTGACCGCGCTCGTTTTGGTCGCCGTCGCCATTTTGACCGCAAAACCACCAACGTTTTAAGACCCAAAAATAAGCGTACACCCAAACACAAAAACGGACTGTGAAAATCATCAAGGCGACTTTCATCAAGCGGGTGTAAGTTAAACGTACCGGCTTTACTACCTCAACCAAATCCTTTTCTTATGGCGAAGCCGGATTGAAAGGGGCATCATGAACGTTTACAAGCTTGTAGGACAAAACGTTGAAGTCACCGACGGAATGCGCAACCATGTTCAAACCAGACTCGAGCGACTAGAGCGTTTCAGTCAACACATCGTGGATGCCAAAGTCGTACTGCACGTCAAAGCCTCGAGCGAAGCCAGCCGCAAAAACCGTGTCGAAATGCAGCTTAACGTACCGCACGGCATTATTCGCGCCGAAGAAGCCAGCCACGACATGTACTATGCTATTGATGCAGCGACCGAAGTGCTCGAGCGTCAACTGAAAAAATTTAAGGACAAGTTCGTGACCCGCACGCACCGCCCAGACGCGCCCCCGCCTGAGACGGCAAGCAGCCTCGAGGAAGACGAAGAGTTCATGCCGCAAATTGTGCGCAACAAACGATTTGAACTTCGCCCGATGGATGTCGAAGATGCCGCCGCGCAAATGGAAGCTTTGGGACACGATTTTTACGTGTTCAGCAATCCCAAAACCCAAAATGTGAACGTGGTTTACAAGCGTCGAGATGGGCATTATGGTTTGATCGAACCACATTAAATTTAACACTCGAGAATCCAGAAAACCCCGTGATGAACGGGGTTTTTGTTTATAAAAGATCGTCGGTTGTGTATTGCGCCATCAATTTGGCTTGCTCGAGTACAATGCGCGTTGCTTCCTCTTGCTTGTCTGGTGGATAACCGTATTTACGCAGTACACGTTTCACCAAACGTCGTAAATTTGCTTGGACTTGTTCGCGCACCGACCAGTCAATTGTGGTGTTCTGCCGCACGGTCTGGGCAACCTCGAGCGCGATGGTTCGCAGCACATCATCGGCAAGTACCTTGCTTGGATCACCCGCCTCGAGCGCGTCATAAAATGCCACTTCATCATCGGCAAGCCCAAGTTTTTCGCCCCTGGTTTGTGCATCACGGTATTCTCTGGCAAGGGCAATCAATTCTTCGATCACTTGCGCTGTTTCAATGGCTCGATTCTGGTATTTGAGGAGTGCCGCCGTGAGTTTCTCTGAGAATTTTTTGGATTGCACCAAATTGCGTTTCGAGCCTGATTTCACTTCATCTTTCATCAAGCGCTCGAGCAATTCGACTGCCAGATTGCGTTGTGGCATCTGCCTGACTTCGGACAGAAACGATTCGGACAGAATGCTGATGTCAGGTTTCTTTAAGCCAGCCGCCGCAAAAATGTCAATCACACCTTCGGGTGCAACAGCCCGTTCGACAAGTTGTTGAATCGCGCTTTGAAGATCCTGGCTCGAGGCTTGATTGTTGGTACTTTCACGTTTCTCGAACAGTGAGCGCATGGTTTGAAAAAACACGATCTCTTGACGCAACGCCAGGGCTTCCTCGAGCGGAACTGAAAGCGCAAAAGCTTTGGCAAGCTCGAGAGAGGCTTTGATAAGGCGTTCTTTGCCTTTCACACGGTCTTGCTCGAGAATAAAATCTTGTGCTTCTGGCAGTACCGCGACACGATCTGCGGGTGAACCCGTCACAAAATCGCTGTAATCAAAACCATGAAATAACCCTCTGCAAATTGAAAGTTTCTCGAGCATGACCTCAAACGCCGCAGCTTGGTCGAGCGTTGGTTTGCCCTGACCGCCGCTTTCGGAGTACGTCACCAGCGCCTCGCGCAAGTTGTTCGCCAAGCCTAGGTAATCCACGACAAATCCACCAGGTTTGTTGCTAAATACGCGGTTAACCCTGGCAATCGCTTGCATCAAGCCGTGTCCACGCATGGGTTTGTCTAAGTACATGGTGTGCAAACTTGGCACGTCAAAACCAGTCAGCCACATGTCACGTACGATCACCAATTTGAGGCTCGAGGTGGCATCACGGAAATGATCTGCAATGTCACGTTGTCGGGCTTTGCTGCGAATATGTTCTTGCCAACCGTCAGGGTCGGCTGCCGCGCCCGTCATAACCACCTTCAAAACGCCTTCTTTATCGTCTTTACCGTACCAATTCGGGCGTAATTTGATGATCTCGTCGTACAACTCCACGCAAATACGACGGCTCATGCAAACAATCATGCCCTTACCGAGCATCACCGATTGTCGCGCCTCGAAATGATCTACCAAATCTTGTGCCACCTGCTCGAGTCGTTTTTTCGTGCCAACTAATGCCTCGAGTTGCGCCCATTTCGATTTCAGTTTTTCTTTGCTGTAGACTTCCTCGCCCTCGGTGACTTCCTCGAAGCCATCATCAAGACGTGGTTTTTCAGACTCGAGCAAATCGAGCTTGGCAAGGCGCGATTCGTAATAGATCGGCACGGTAGCGCCGTCCAAAACAGCGCGTTGCACGTCGTAAATGTCGATGTAATCCCCAAAAATTCCTCGGGTGTTCTTGTCCGTGGTTTCGACTGGCGTTCCCGTAAAACCTAAGAATGTGGCGTTCGGCAGGGCATCGCGCACATTTTGCGCGAAACCATAACGCAAATCACCAGTCTCGAGGTTCACTTTGGCTTCAAAACCATACTGCGAACGGTGCGCTTCATCGGCAATCACGACAATGTTTCGGCGTGGTGAAAGCATTGGAAAACGATCCCCGCGTTCTTCGGGCAAAAACTTTTGAATCGTCGTGAAGACCACACCACCCGCCTCACGCTCGAGCAAACCGCGCAAATCTGAGCGTGAACCCGCCTGAACTGGCGTTTGACGCAGCAAATCTTTGCACCTCGAGAACGTCCCAAACAATTGATCGTCTAAATCATTGCGGTCTGTCAAAATAACGATGGTTGGGTTGGCAAGGGCTTTACTTAACACCAACTGCCCCGCGAAGAACACCATTGTTAAACTCTTGCCGCTTCCCTGCGTGTGCCAAACCACGCCACCCTTGCCGTCGCCCGTTGTGCTCGAGGCGATTTCGGTGCTGCCCAAAGCTTTATGAACCGCGAAAAACTGATGGTATGCCGCGATTTTCTTCATAATACTCGAGCCGTCATCTTCAAAAACCACGAAACCCCGCAAGTAAGACAAAAGGCGCGAACGATTGAACACACCTTTTATCAGTGCCTCGAGTGATTCGGACAGCAATTCCTGCCCTGTTATCGTCTTCCAAGGTTGGAAGCGTTCCATCTCCGCGCCAACGCAACCCAACCGCGCTTGCACACCGTCCGAGATGACCAGGAGTTCGTTAAAGACAAACAAACGCCCGATCTGATTTTGATAGGTTCGGAGTTGCTGATACGCATTTTCGATGGTGGCTTTGCTGTCCTTGGCGTTTTTCAGTTCGATCACCGAAATTGGAATGCCATTCAAGAACACCACCACGTCGGGGCGGCGGTTGATCTGACCATCAATGACCGTGAACTGATTGACCGCCAACCAATTGTTCGCATCCGCATTGTCCCAATCCACCAAACGCACCAACACACCACGCAGCACGCCGTCTTGCATGACTTCGGTTTCGACACCATCCACCAATAACTTGTGAAATGCACGGTTGTTCAACATTAAACTCGGGAATTCGGGCGTACTGACACGACGCACCGCCTCCTCGAGTGCAGCATCAGGCGCGGACGGATTCAAACTTTTTAAAGCAGTTCGTAAACGATTCAGCAGCAAGACTTCACGGTAATTATCGCGTTCCGCTCGAGTTTCGTCTGGGGCAATATCAGGACCAAATTCGTACCCATAACCCAAACCACGCAACCACTCGAGGGCGGCTTGTTCGACAGTGTTTTCGTTAAAAGATGCCATAGGAACCTCGAGATGTTGAAAAGCGATTTTCGTCAATCTTTTACATGAAATATCGGGTGATGTATACTGATTGCAGTCTCATCTACCATTGTAGAATGAGCGATAGAAGTCGTCTAACAAGGCGACTTCGGTTTTTTTGAGATTGTACCTGTCACAGCATCATGCAGCCTCGGCTTCAACTTGCCAAGTGTATTGTTGTCTCAAACCGTTCAAATGTGTTTTTGGCAATAAATTCTCGTGTTGAAGCCGCCCAACCACAATTCCCGAATGAACGTTGATCGAATCGGCAAAAGATTGCACTTGCACCGAACTGTAAACACTTACACGCTGAATCATCACAAAATCTCGAGGGGAAATGAGAGTGTCCCTGGCAAAATTGTTTGCTTCGGCTTCAAGTTCCAAAAACGTTGCATCAACAGATTCGTCAGATTCAAGAATCGCTTTCTTACCATGCAGTACCAAATGACCAAGTTCATGAAACAACGTAAACCAAAACACGTCCGCCCAACGCCCGCGAATCGTCACAATCAAAACCGCTTTATCCGCCATCCAAAACACCGCACCATGCGCGTAAGTTTTAGGTAAATGCGGTTGGATTACCAACGCGACACCACAGGAAGCCAATAAAGCCTGCAAACGCGGCACAAATTCGTCAGGAGAAAGCCGTGACAAAGCCCGAATTTCGGGTAGCAGCATTTTCAGTCGGGCAAGATCAAAAGCAGCCGTTGAAATCTTCATTGATTCCAATTCCGCATGTCTTAACCAAGCCGCCAACGCGTAAGGCGACGCTTTTCCTTTTTTACGAAATGCTAAACCATACGTGTTCGATTGAGACAACGCCCCCAGCGAAGAAACACCCAAGTAACGTTTCAACTCCAAAACTTTCTCCGAAGCGACACGCACCCGTGCAACCCAACCCAATTTCACCATGTCAGAATACGGAAATTGATCCAACAAACCAACTTCCTGCATGGACGCTTCATTCTCGAGTTGACGCGCTTTGGTCAACTGATACTGCACCTCGAGATTCAACCAAATACTGGCAGGCACTCGCAACGTCCGTTCGAGTTG
>JANMUC010000209.1:0-9485 GCA_031391225.1 Deinococcales bacterium | reverse complement strand
TGAAGAACAACCTAGGAAGATGGCAATCAAACCCACCAGCGCCAAGGCAGCAATTGATCTTCTCCAGTTTTGTAAGTTTTTTGTCATAGTTCTTAGTATAGCCTAATAATGGCGACAGTTGTCGATTCATGAAGTTTAGTTGCGAAACAATGTAGTTCCTATAGAATAATACAGAAATAAATCACAATACAAAAGCCTCGCCATTATTTGCGGCAAGGCTTTTAAACATAAACAAAAGAAATTAGCGGCGAATACCGAGGCGTTCGATCAGCTTGCGGTACGCATCGTAATCTTTAGTACGCAAATACTTGGTCAAGCTGTTGCGCTTACCGACCAGCACTTGCAAACCACGTTGACCGTGCTTATCCTTTTTATTGCCGTTCAGGTGAGTTGAAAGGTTGTTGATGCGGTGCGTGAGCACTGCCACTTGAACCTGGGTACTGCCCGTGTCGCCCTCGAAAGTTGCGTAAGCTTTAATAACACCTGTCTTGTCTTCTGCACTAAATGACATATCGGTACTTCCTTTGTCTTAAGTCCGGCAAGTCCCAGCAAACCCGTAAAATGGGCAACCCTGACTCCCGCGAGGAAAGAGCGTATCACACAAACCAGAAGTTGACAAACTCGAGTTTGCTCGGTAAGCTCTTCAAGCTGTTCAGCCCTCAAGCAACACTGAACAGAACAACAATGCCGAGGTGGCGGAATTGGTAGACGCACTAGCTTGAGGGGCTAGCGCCCGCAAGGGTGTACGGGTTCAAGTCCCGTCTTCGGCACCAGAATAAAATGGCACGGATCATAAGATTCGTGCCATTTTCGATTTGTTGTGGTTTTTAGTTTAGTTTGTCAGTGGACACGTATTTTGCTGTCATTTTCATTTACCATGTCAGTGGACATTTAAAATAACCTTCAGTATCGTGCTCAAAACAAAAATTCGATGTTTTTGTTCAGAATTTATCATTTGCCATGTCAGTAGACGTTTTCACTTCGGAGTATCTTCTTTTGCTACCAATCTCAATTCTGCAACTCGCATCAATCAGAATTTTGGGACCATTTGAGTATTTGAATTATACTACCATTCTCAACGATTTTTAAGTCGTAGAGATGATTTAAACAAGTCTCGACTTCGGCAACACGGCAGTTATTACTTAGCTCCAGTATGTTCCTTGGAGCCAAGTAGTGCTAATTCAAAAAATCAGTGCTTCAAAAAATAATGGCGCTTACTTGGCACACATGTGCGACTGTCTATCTGGTGGATATGAAAGTTCCAAATAAACGATATTCACGTAGTCTTTTTGTTATTGGTAGCCCCAATTTTCACCGTTTGCAGTCCTCGCCTCAATCGTTCGACCATCGAGATGGCAATAAATTCACCTTGGCGTTGGATTTTCCCCAAGGTCAACAAGTGCTCAATCACGGCTTTCCACGCCCCACGTTCTCCTGTGATATGTGGAATATCATGGGGTCGCACTTGATGCCCATCCAAACGAACCAGGTTTGCCATCAGCGAACTTGCCAGTCGTTCCAAATTGGCTTCTTCTTGTGCAGTGTACTTCGGTGGCGACACGCGCTTGCTGCTCGAGGAACTTGTAGGTTCTCTGATGATCGTGGTTTCTCGAGCTTTAAAATTTTGTGCCTGATCGGTCGCCACGGCAATTTTAGTTTCTGATTCTAGCCTGGTACTTTGGTCTACTTCTAAAAGTTTCTTTTTAAGTCGTTCGAAATCGTGCGTTACCGATGTGATTCGCAGATAACTTTGACTTTGGTTTTCCTCGAGTTCATGGATGCTCGTTTCGAGCCGTTTTCGTTCGTGCGTCCATTGCCGTCGCTCTTTTTGGAAAGTTGCGAGTTCCTTCAACCACTGGATTCGTTCTGGTTCATCTGAGACGCTGTCGGAACTTGATGTGCCCCTCGAGTGGGACTTCGAAACCTCTGAAGCAACCTCGGGTTGAGTTCTTGCTTGAGTCACCTCATTAGACTGTCGCACACGTATTTGCGAAGTTTGGGATTTTATTGATGATTTGGTTATTTTGGTTTGGTTTAATTGGCGTCGATTTGAAATTCCTGAATGAGTTGTGGGTCCCTGAGATCGATCCCCCGGTTGTGGCTCGAGGCACTTAGATTGGGTTCCTATAATGTCAGTAGTTGGTCGCATCGATTGATCTGGTGGCAGGAATGAACTTGACACTTCTGTTGTCGTGAATACAGAATTTAATTGCAACATTAATGCCAAATCCAAGTGCTGCCTTGCATGGATATAATCCCTTAGGGCTGGACTTAAACTATTCCACTCCAATTCAGCCTGAGCAGTGTGACCAAAAGGCTCGCTGGCTTGAATAAGGTGCTGTTGCGCGGCTCGAGCGTAGTTGAGCAATCCCGATGGACTCCAATCCAATGGAATGTCCAACTCGAGCCGCCGATGCTGTGTGATCGGGGCTTGGAGTGATTTCGATTCTGGTGAGAAGTTACTTGAAGTTGTGCTTGGCAACGAGAGCCTCGCTTGATCTACTGCTCGAGCGACACCGACTTTCCTCGCATCACGAGATTTTGAGTCTGTACCACCGGTTTGCGGTTTTTTTACGAACATAGGATTGTTCCAAATGTATTTGCAATTGTTACATCGAAAGCGTTGTATCCGACCTTCTTCGCCAGGTACCGTTCCATTCCTGGTCGTGTTTTGACCCTTGCACTTTGGACAGACTGGTCGCACCCTGGTTGGTTTGGAGTTCATTTAAACGCACCTGATCCTAGAATTTGAAAGCAATCTGTCGAATGCTCGAGATTCTTTGAACGTTGAATGGTTTTCAATGGTTTGAGCATGCACCTGCCTGCAATGAAGGATCGAACGAGTATTTGTGGGTTTTTCACTTGTATTCACCTTTCTTGGGGTTCAATTTCAATTCAAGGATTTCTCGGCAACCGAAGTGCAATAGGTGTGATGCGCTGTGCTTGTAAGGTTTTGCCTTCCAGCCCTCCCGTGATTGACCAGGTGGTTTGCAAATTGCCTCGAACTTGGGCCAACAGATCCTCTGAGAATCTCACGGTGATTACAAAGGACTCGAGTTTTTTTCTTGTGGTAAACACGCGAATTGAAGCACAACCGTTGCCAAGGTTCACGCCTGTAATCTGACCAGCGATGCTCCAAAAGGCGAGTGGGGCTTCGTGCTTGTCGTGCAATGGACGAAACCGCTTCAACATCAACGGAGGCTCGAGTTCGGCTTGGTCAGAGGTGCGAAAGTGAAGGGTCGCACGCCAAAAACCGCTAAGGGTTCCGAGGCGCAACAGGTCAGCCGCGACCGTGGCGCGAAGCAGCAGTCCATTGGAGAACTGCAGATCGACCATGTTGCCCTTGCCTGGGTTGTGAAGTTCGACTGTGGCCACCAGAAAGGCGTGATAGCCGTTTGGGGATCGGATCGTATTGCTGAGATCAAGCCCCCCGTTGATTGTCGGCAAGGGTAATGTGGGGTTGAGTTTGGTCATGATGGCGTCTCCTGGTCAAGAAAAACTTCAAGTGCAGCCTCGACAAAGAACCGTATCGAGAGGGTGCGCTTGAGAGCCGCCACTGAAGTGTTGAGAGAACTGGGATTGCTGTTGCTGCGTGCAATCTGACCTAGAATCAGAGTTTACTGTGTTGAGCGGGTTGCTTGTCAAGATTTGTTTTGATCAGGGAATTTACAGACTTGCGGTTTGTGTTTGTGCGTTTCAATGTGGCGAGTTTTAGTTCGTTTGGCGATTCTTTGGGAGCCTCGAGTTCTGACCAGCAAGTGATTTCTATAATTTATGGAAGAAGAATATCACGAAACTGCATAGATTCGCTCAGTGAAGGGACGAGGAACTGGTTCACTGCAACTGCTTAACCGTCGCACGGGTCAAAAAAACATTGCCGGGGAATCCATCAGGGCTTCCCGACTCGAACTTGGCTGGACGATGGAACAACTGAGCAATCACATCGAGAAGAAAACAGGTCTCGACTTGAGTATCGCCACCATCGATAAAATCGAAAAGGGGAAACGCAGTGTCTATGACTACGAGGTCGTGGCCTTTGCCTTGGTCTTGGGGCGATCACTCGAGGAACTGCTGGCGGGCGTATGGATCAGTTGAGGTGCATACGTATATTCTGCAGGTTCCTTTGTGACAATCTAGGTTTCCGACGAATCCAACAAACCAAAAGCTTACAGATCAAAGTATGAGGATCAATTGCCAATAGGTACAAGTCATCTCTACGACCCAAGAGCCGTTGAGATGCGTTTGCTTGATTTTGGGATTGAGTCTCTGACGTTCAAATCATCTCTACGAACCAAAAGCCGTAGAGACCGTTGCCCCTCGCCCAAGAATCAAAGTCTAATTCTCGTTCAAATCATCTCTACGACCCAAAAGCCGTTGAGACGTTTCGAGTATCAAACCAAGAGTCTGACGCCGTGTAGTTCAAATCATCTCTACGAACCAAACGCCGTTGAGACGGTGATTGTACTCCAACCTGTGCATGGCTGTAAATATCGCCGCAAATCGCGAACCTTCGGGGTGTACTGCGATTCTGAACATGCGCATTTCGAGTACGCTCAAGTACAGCCCGTCTCTGACACATTCTGGACTTTTCGCGAACCTACTGGGTTTTGGAGGGTACTTTGGGTTCGCGTTTCTGTGTCTTGACCCACTCACCACGGTATGCCTCGAGATCCCAGTCTGAGAGGTCGAGCATTTCCACGCCCGGAGGGATTTTTGTCGCGTCAACTGTGACGGTGTAATCCGAATAAGCTCGAGGTGGGCGATTTGGGTCAATGCGTTGAATCGAAATGATCTTCCCGAGTTCGAGCAAATCTTGCGTTTTTGCGCAACCCATAAGCGCTTGTCGGGCACGTTCCTCGGCTACCAGACTGGTTCCCACATGCCGAAAGATGATGATGCGCCTAATGGTCATGATCCCGCTGTTTGAGCTGTAATGCTGCTCAAACATATTGAACATGAGTTCGAATATAGCCTCGAGATCAGCCTCTGAAAATCCCGTTCTTTGCGCCTCGAAGGGCGCAATCGTTCCCTTTGCCATATACAACCCATATGGAATGAAGGATTTCCGTCCAAACGTGCGCATCGAACCGCTGGGTTGTTCCGCTTCCCACTTTTCATAGTCTTGCACCGAAGTTGCATTGGGCAAATCTTTTGCAACGGCATCCCGTGTAAGGGTCCAATCCAAAATTTGAACAGGATCAATACTCGTGGCTGGGAAAATCTGGACAGGTCCTGTAAGTCTGCCGCCATTGGGACCTGAACTCATCACTGCACCAAATGCACGAACATCGAAAAACCAAGCAGACATCCAGTCTTCAGCCTTTCGAACATCATCTTTGGTTGGGGTCGCGCGGGGATTGCCGGTTTCTTGTCGCGCCTGAAAGATGGATTTGTTCAGATTGGTTTCGTGCTGTACAAAAATCTTTTCACCCAAGCGTTCCCCCAAATCTCGCGTCTTGCGTTTGAGCGACTCCGCAGAGATCAGACCATGTCTCGTCTGGAAGTCAGTACGTGGGCGATTGTCATCATCTGGACTGCCGTTTGGATTTCCGTTTTCACAGTCCATAATGATGTTAAATGAATATTTGTTTTTCACCACTGGCATGATTGTCCTTTCCTTCAAATGACGAGTTTGTTGTTCCTCAAGCCGTTCATCACATCGAAACTCCGATTATGTCGTCCCAATCAGATGAATACACCTCAAGTTGTTGAGCCTCACTGAGGTGAATATCTTCATCGAACGCTGTCGTTTTACGCTTGGAATTGTGTGCGGCAAGTTGTTGGTAGTATCCAAGTACAAATAAACTACAGGTGACTTCGGATTGATGGTTTGGAATCGCACCGTTGAGTTTCGCCCAGATTCGTTCGAGAAGTGTCATCAGTTGAACGGCAAACGCTGGACGGATGCCTCCAATCTGTTTCAGTGCGCGTTCAACAGGCTCAAATTGTTCCATAAGTACATTAACAGGATCTGAAATGGCTCGAGCAAACACCAGGTGCGGGTTTCTGCGGTTATTGACTTCAGGGTGTGAGATTTTATGAATCGTTGAGATCAACGCAGCAAGACGTCCTGCTTGGTAATGAACAGTTGGATGCTCAGGATTCAGCTCGGAATTGATGTCCACATCCCCATTTCGGATGTGAAATGCTTTCAGCACACCTATTTGTAACTGCAACACGCTGCCGAGAGGATCGTTTGGGTCTCGAGATGTGATGGCTTCGTCGAAGTCGCCACTGAATGCGCTGCATTGGACAGCTTTCACGATCTGCGAAACAATCTCGACTGGTACATTCTGAGAGGGATCGATTGCGGTGTGCCAGAGCGGAACCAAAAAAGGCAAAAGTGGGTCTTCAAGTTCCGTGTGGTCATCCTCGCTCTCACTCTTGCGTCGCACATGATGCGTTGGTAGGCAATTGGAGAGCGGGACACCCGCAGTGTCGGTCACGCATCGCCCGTTGACATTGATGATTGCCGTGTCATAAAACCAAGCGTGCAAGGCTGTAACCAGACGTTTCAACGTGCTCGAGGTGTACATGCGAACCTGTACCCGTCCATCGACCCCACGCAATGCCAGCACATGACCTCGAGTATTTGAGTCTGGTTCGTTTGGCTTGGCTTGTACTAGCTCAAGTGCCAATTGCATCTTGCTCAACTGCTCCAATACAGGCTTTTCATCTCGAGGGTCACGGCGGAACAGCAGTGCAAGCGGATCAAGCTTGACTGGGACAGTTGCGTCGTACCAATACACCAGTTTCATGCCGCCCACGATCGGAACAGAGCGCAATAAATGGTCAATTGCGGCTCGGTACGCTGTGGCGGCAGACTCTGACATTGCACAGTTCTCGCCCTGTTCGAATCCATAGGCTTGAAACGCAGCCTTATCAAAAGAAATAAGTGAGGCTCCAAATCCCAGGGTGCCCACCCGAAGCTGCATCAATTTTGGATGCGTCCGCGCTACCTTAACCGGTTCGGCGCTGACCAGACAGAGTCTTCTTACACTCGATTCATTGCAAAACGCTTTTAGCCGGAATTTGCGCCACCAAGAGTGCCACTCGTCACTCTCGAGAATGTACCGATTGTTAATTGAAAACGAGAGGGAATCCGTGCGTTTGGCGTTGTTGTTTTTCAACATTGATCGCAACTTGGCAAGTTGTTTTGGGTTCGAGATTGCGGTGGCAACTGGACCCAATAGCGGAACAGTACGACTGGCGAGAACATGGAAATTCACGAACGTCCTGTGCTTCTCGAGTGACTTTGATTCTGAAACAGCTCGCTCTGGGTACAAGGCAACTGTTTCACACGTGTCAATCAAAAAGTGTGCAGCCTGGTGAGTGTCAAAACCGAGTTCACGAAAAATACGTGGCAGTGAAAGCAGTTCAGGATGTTGAAGGTCTGGACAGCACGGGAAACCTCGAGCACGCTGCTTGATTGTGTCCGCCGGAGTGACCGACTTTACCTTGCCAGCCGAATCAATGTTGACCATCCAGCGAACAAACTTTTCGGCAAACCCCGGTTCAACCACCAACCCGAGTTGGTCTGCGTAATTGACAAGGGACTCGAGCATCAAAAGTCCCCCCGAATTGGCTTTCGCACTTCATCGCTCGTGTATTCGGGAACATCAAGTATTCCATTTTGGATGCGTGCCCTAAAGAGGCTGACACTTTTGCTGTCAAAACACGAACCGGGACGAGACAGATCGAACACGTCGTAAACCATCCAACCTAGATCATCTGAGTACGGAAAGCACTCCCCCCCTGGTGCCTCAACCAGTTCAAAATCGGCTGAGAATTCACGACAACCCAAAAATGGTTGGTGGTGGCATTGTCCTTTTCGGGCACGTCGATTGAAAATTGCCGCGATTTGAAGTTCGAGGGCAGGGTCGTCCCTGAACAATACCGGCTCTGCAAACAAACGGTACCGAACATGGCGCAAGAGGATGGTTTGACGTTGAGTACGACCGGTATCTCGCGCGGCTTTGCTGGTGTCATCGGCGTACAGGGACTCGAACTCATTGGGATTGTCAAAGCACTCGAGGACGCGTTTGACGTTGACTACTCCTTTCACCTCGTTTCGAGAAAAAGGCATGAACCGAACAGGGTTGACGATTTCAATCCGACGAACTTGCCAGCGAAACGTGGGCAAGTACGGGGCCAGCTGATCAATATGCAGGTAGATCGAATCGAAAATACCTCGAGCCGCACTCGGGGTGATCACCGGATATGAATACCGTTCGACGTGCATGTCAGGACGGGTAAAACAGGCAAAATCTCCCCACACCTCGAGACCGAAAAGCTTCATGCGAAATACTCCATTTCATCAAATTCGGTCGTCTGCAACCGTTGTAGGCTCAAACTGATGGCAAATTCCAGATGCTGACCCGCCTCCTCTGAGACGCATGAACGGACGAATGAACTCAATTCGGCGAGCTGCTCCAGTGTCGCACCGAACAACCAGGCGGTGATGGAAAGGGCGTTGACGCGCCTCAAGTGCAATGAAAACACGTCATCCAACAGGTGGACCCTCGAGCGGAAGGATTCGTTTGTGAAACGTGACAGTGCTCGAGCACTCGGAATGCGACTAACCACACGGAAAACCTTTTGCACCACTCGGACAAATGCCTCACTTGGGATGGGAATTGCTTCAGTTTGAAACACGGTCTCATCGGTTTTGAGAGCAAGAACGCGCTCCTGAAAATCGATCGCATGATCGAACCCATTTGTCGTGCCACACGCCGAGGACTCGAGAAGACTCCCTCTGCATCGATCACATTCCATCATGGTTGCCGCATCCTTTGAGACATCAAAGCTGAAATACGCACCGCAGTGCGGACATTTGTCTTGCAGCACGGTATGGTGCGCGGAGCAGAATCCGGTGAGTTCCAACGCCCAACGAACCCGCAAGAACGGAACGGAATCAGAAGCCAGGCAGTGGGGACACCATTTCAAATGGACGGCACTCGCCGCTTTTAGCCGTCCAGGGATTGTGTACAACGCGCGGTAAGCCCGCGAGGTTGCTTCGGCGTACGTGACCAGATGCGCTTCCCGAATTCTTTGTACCGTTGCGCCAGACGCAACCGACAAGCGCTGGAATGCCTCGTGTGAAATAGTTTCTCGAGCACCGATGACACTTTGAAACCGCAACTCGTTTACCAGCGACCCTGTCGAGACGAGGTTCGCTTGACTGAGACGAAGAATCCAAGACTCGAGGAGTTCACCGTCCCGAGGTGAGGGGTGGATTGCCCACCTTTCCATGGTGCTCTCGAGCATACACCCGCAACCATAACTGGTGCCTGAAATTGAATCAGTTCAAGACGGTTTAGATGGTAATCTTTTAGGAGTAAACCATGCCAAGAATCTTCGACAACATCGAGAACTCGCTATTGCCTGCATTGAAAGATACCCTCGCGGTCTCGTTACGTGGCGATTTTTGCGTCGGCTACTTTAACTTGCGCGGCTGGAGACAACTTGATGATCACGTCGAACAG
>JANMUC010000143.1:0-4900 GCA_031391225.1 Deinococcales bacterium | reverse complement strand
CGACCCAACCCGTCGCGCCATCTTTGAACACCTTATAAAAGACGGCGAACAAACCGTCCGGGCGCTGACAGACCGCGCTGGAGTGTCGCAACCAGCCGTCTCCAAACACCTCAGCGTGCTCAAACAAAATGGACTGGTTCGTGAACGCCCCCAAGGGCGCTCCGTCCATTACAGCGCCACACCTGAAGGTCTTGCGCCACTGATCGATTGGATCAAGCATTACAGTGAGTTCTGGCGCGAGCGCTTTGACCAACTCGAGAAGCTTCTCGAGAGGATGCCTGAATGACCGAACCTGTTGCCACACGCTCATTTATTATCGAGCGCACCATGCCGCATTCGCCCGAGAAAATCTGGCGTGCCCTGACCCAAGTTCCATTGCTCGACGAGTGGTTATTGAAAAGCGATTTTCAACCAATTCAAGGGCATCGATTTCATTTTCGCGCCCCAGCAAATCTTAATTGGAACGGAATTGTCGATTGCGAAGTGATAACGGTCGAACCACCAGCACGGCTCATTTACAGTTGGAATGCAGATGTTGCCGGATTGCAATCGGTGGTTTCTTGGACGCTGACACCAATCCCCGAGGGCACCCTTCTACGAATGGAACAATCAGGTTTCAGACCAGACCAAAACAATGCCTATTACGGCGCTCGAAGTGGCTGGAATCAGTTTATTGACAACTTAGAACGAACACTACTCGAGCGGTAACCAGTTTGGAAATGGAGCTTCAACATGACACAGGCACTCGCAACAATCATCTATCCGGTCAAAGACCTTGCTCGAGCCAAAAAAGTCTACAGCGCCCTCTTGGGCACGGCACCAGCCCAGGACAGCGAGTACTACGTTGGCTTTCAGATTGGAAATCAACAATTTGGTCTGGACCCAAACGGTCACAGCAATGGTTTGAATGGACCCGTCACGTTCTGGACCGTCACAAACATCAGGGAAAGTTTGAAAGCGCTGCTCGAGGCTGGCGCGGAGATGGTGCAGGAAGTCAAAGATGTGGGCGGTGGTTTACTCATGGCATCGGTCAAAGATGTTGACAACAACGACATTGGATTGATGCAAAATCCATAAATGATACGGAGTAAACGGGAACACTCCGTTATGCCGCTTCGCACTATAACTTCGTTCACCCCGTTTACTCCGTGTTTTTGCCACTTCCGTTGGTCGGGGGAACAGTCGATAAAGCATGACTGTTCCCCGCAATTTGGTATGACCTTCAACATCTCGAGTAGGGGATTCAATATCCACTCGAGATCTCTTCTTGGGCTTCTTTCGCAGCATTCCCCACGTCCGTCACCACCGCCCCAGTCCCATTTCCCAAATGCGTTTTGATCGCGTGTGCTGCCGTCAAGCCAACCCCAGGAACTCGAGCAATCACTTCAAGCCTTGCCGCCCGCAGTTCCTCTAGGCTGGTGAAATGCTCGAGCAATGCCTCACGGCGTTTGGGTCCAACGCCTGGAATGTCGTCGAAAATGCTGGTCATCATGGCATCGGCACGTAACTTGCGGTGGTAGGTGATGGCGTACTGGTGAACTTCGTCACGCACGGCGATCAGCATTCGCAATGCAGGATGGGTTTCGGGCAGTTTAATCTCGCGTTTTTGGTCAATGATCGTCCCGCTTTTGAGCCACCATTGCGCTCCGTAAATGCTGGGCAAAATCATGGTTTCTTCGCGTTTGGCGAGTCCAACCACTGGAATCTCGAGTCCAACTTCACGCAGGGCATCAAGCGCAGCGTTAACTTGTCCGTGACCGCCGTCAATCATCAGTAAATCTGGGATTGGCAGTTTGTCGGACAAACCGCCCGTAAAGCGCCGCGTGATGGTTTGGCGCATGGCGGTGTAATCGTCTGGATGATCCAAACCTTTGACTTTAAATCGTCGGTGCTCGCCTTTTCTCGAGCGTCCACCTTCAAACACCACCATGCCCGAAACAATGTTGGTGCCGAACAAGTTGCTGTTGTCGTAGCCTTCAATGCGCCACGGGCGTTCGGGCAGCGCCAGCACTTCTTTTAAAGCCTCCAGACCAGGGTTTTCGCCGCGTTTTTCGAGTAGCGCAAGTTCAGCTTCCAAGCCCGTGTGGGCGTTGCGGGTTGCCATCTCGAGCAAATCCACTTTTTCGCCGCGTTGCGGGAAACGCAGTTCGACTTTGCGGTGCGCTCGAGTGGATAAAAATTCTTGCCAAACGGCTGCGTCTTCAAATTCGACTGGAATCAAGACCAGTGGCGGAACTTGCATCGCCACGCCGTAATAATCTTGCATAAAGGCTTTCAAAATTTCCGCGAGCGTCGCGTCTTCAGCGCCCGTCAAGAAGCGTTTGTCGCGCCCAATCACCCGCCCCGCACGCATTTGAAAGTGTTGCACCATCGCGTACTCGCCAGCTTGCGCCACGCCCAGAAAGTCCATGTCCTCGAGATCAGTATTGAGGGCAACTTGATCCGTGCCAAACAGCTTTTGCACGGCTTCCAACCGGTCACGAATTGCGCCAGCCTGTTCAAATTCTTGACGCAATGCCGATTCTTTCATCTCGAGTTTCAGTTTTGTCATGACATCGGCGGCTTTGCCCTCGAGCACCTGAGTCACGTCAATCACGGCTTGGCTGTACTCTTCGGGAGTGACAAAACCAACACACGGCGCGAGGCAGCGTTTCATGTGGTAATTGAGGCATGGGCGCTTGCGCGGCGTGAACGGAATGCCAGAATTCTTGCGCAGTGGAAACGTCGTGTCAATCAGGTTTTTGGCACGCCAGACCGCCCTGGAATCTGGGTAGGGTCCGTAATATTTGCCGCCGTCCTTAATCACTTTGCGGGTCACGACCAGCATCGGGAAAGTTTCTTTGGTCAGTTTTAAAAACGGGTAATGCTTGTCGTCTTTCAAAAGCACGTTGTAACGCGGACGGTGCTGCTTGATCAGGTTCGCCTCGAGAATCAAGGCTTCGACTTCGTTTTGCGTGGTGATGAACTCGAGCGACCCTGCATCACGGGTAATACGGCTGGATTTACCACCAGATTTAAAATGCTGGTTGATACGGGTTTTGATGTTGTTGGCTTTGCCAACGTAAATCACGCGACCGTGCGGGGTGCGAAAAATGTAAACGCCTGGTTGGGTGGGGATTAAACCTGCTTGCTCGAGTTCCACGCCTTATTCTACGCTTAAAACAGAATCAAAATCGTAACCAAATTCTTGGCATGACGTCCTTGTGTGCAAATGACGCGCTCGTTCGTTCACTGTGGTGCTAGGCTCGAGTTGGAGCACCCTTTGAACACGAAACTACAGCCCGCCCAAGATTTGAGCGCCCAAGAATCTCGTTTGGCGATGATTAAGCGGCGGGCTTATTTGGTTGCTTGTCTGGCAGCACTCCCTGGCATTGCAGCAAGTTTTCTTGGATCAACAGACCTGGTGCAAAGCATTTCGTACGTGCTTTTATTTATTTGTACCCTCATATCAATCGGACTGATGTTAACAAGCAAATTCAGTATTCGTCAGGTTGAATACTTTGGATTTACTTATGCGGCTACCTTTATTGTTTTGCGAGCCTTATCTGCATTGTTCAATGTCCAAAATGAAACTGCCCTTGGACTTGCACTGACTGAAACCTACTCCTCGTTGGCTTTCATCGCCTTGCTTGGTTACATTTTATTGGATACCCGAACCGCTCTCAGGGCTTCGATTCTTGTGATGGTCAGCGTGACTGTGGTAGGTTTGATTAAAATTATCCCGATGCTCGAGGAACCAAATCATGCCAATTTGATTATGATCGTCACCAAAGCCTTCACTAACGCAGTCACCTTTGTCGCCTTCTCGTATGTCTTGGCACTCACCAAAGACCTACTGGCAGTCGAACAAATTCGCTCGAGCACCGATCCGTTGACGGGTGCTGCCAACCGTTGGCAGATGTACAACTCTTTGGAGCGCGAATGGGTGGCGTGTCAAAATCAAAAACGTACCTTTAGCGTAATCTTGCTCGACATTGACCATTTTAAAAGCATCAACGACTTGTACGGTCATCAGGCAGGCGATACCGTGCTGCAAGAACTGACTCGAGTTTTTCAAAAGAGTCTTGGCAACTTGGGTAGTCTTGGACGTTGGGGTGGCGAGGAATTCTTGATTTTATTGCCCCATGCGACGCTCGAGCAAGCCCGGGTACAAGCCGAAACTTTAAAAGCAACCTTGGCAAAACACAAGTTTAAAACTGGTCAAGTGACCGCCAGTTTTGGGGTTGCGAGCTTGTTGCCTAAAGAAACCACCAATGACCTGATGCGTCGAGCCGATGAGAACTTGTACAGCGCCAAACTTTCAGGACGAAACCGTGTCGAGATCAAAGCTCGAGTTTCACCAGAATTCGATTTGGAATTTAAAAACCCTCGAGCGACCCACCTCTCGTGAAATTTGGCGCGAAGTGGTAGATTATGCCAATGGCTCACGTTTCCGATACGGTTTTTTACAATCAATGGGTACAACTGCTCGAGTGGATGCGCGAATGGGCAGAAGTTAAAGGTTTGCGCTTCGATAAAGAGTCCGATTTCACGCAGTACATTTACCGCATGGAACGCGATTACCCGCTGCCAACCACCGTGCAAAGCGCCAGCGTCGGCATGAAGGACGGCACGGCAGTCGTGATTGCCAGTGTTTCGCCACCGCAAGATCCCCTCAAAGGCATTCACTTGCGTGTGATGGGCGGGCATCTCGAGTTTCATTTGCACGCTGGCGAAAACGGTTTGCTCGAGGGAAAACGGGCTTTCGGTAAGGAGCGCTTGAATACGATTCTCGAGCGTGTGACAGCGGTTAAAGCCTAAACTCGATTGCACAATGCGTTAATCAAAACCCAAAATGCGAGGTGCCCCATAGGAAACAGCACCAAACGGGAGGTCTTGGTGCTGTTCAAGAACTGCATCT
>JANMUC010000103.1:0-3385 GCA_031391225.1 Deinococcales bacterium | reverse complement strand
ACACTGAGAAAGCGTTCAAAGTCCTCGGAACTGTCCTCGAGGGGTCCGATGCTCGAGATCAAGCCACCGGTAAGCAGTTCCATCGTGAAGAACACCCGTCCCGCGTCCTCGCCAAGGTCGTAAATGCCGATGATGCCAGGGTGCGAGATTTGTGCCAGGGTACGGATTTCGCGCCCGAAGCGTTCGCGGTCAACGGGTAACACGTGTTCATGAAGAAGTTTAAGCGCGACATCGCGTTTTAAATGCGTGTCATAGGCTCGCCAGACCACCGCCATGCCGCCCTCGCCGACGGGTTCGCGCAGCAAGTAACGTCCGCCCAGCATGACGCCAGAAGTGTCTGTGATTGTGATGTCTGACATCATGAAAACCCCGTACTAAAGTCTAACCCATACTCATTAGCGCCATCTCGAGGTTTAATACTTCATGAACCCGTAGAGGCTACATCATCAGTTCGGTAAATTCCTCGAGGAGTGCCGTTGCCGCCAACACCGTGCGAGCCGTGACAAAAATCGTGTCTTGTCCCGCTATCGTGCCGACAATATCATCGCGGAACAAGCGGTCCAGCACGTAAGCCACACCAATCGCGTGACCGTCGGTGGTTTTTAACACCAGAATATTCTCGCCGCGATCAACGTCGTGAACAAATTGTTTAAAGCGCATTTTTAACTCGTCCATGACATCGCTGGCTAAACTTAAGGGCGCGAGCGCATAGCGGTGCCTTCCCTTGCCCATTGGCAACCTCACAAGCCGCATCTCAGTGATGTCGCGGCTGACTGTTGCCTGCGTGACCATCACGCCGTCCCGCTCGAGATGCTCGACCAATTCCGCCTGGGTTTGGACAAATTCCCTGGACACGATGTCTTCAATTCGTTTATGACGCTGTTCTTTGGAAAGCATAAGTAAAAACGAATATACAGCATTTTTATGCAAGCCAACCCAGTTTAAACAACATTCAAAAAACTTTTGGCAGCAAGGTCGTAAAACGTTTCTCAAGAAAAGTTAAAGACCAAACGTAGGCTATTTACACGTCAAGCACGAATAAACCCTCAAAATGGCGCTGTTGAACTCGAGCAATGATCATAATAGACTGTACTCAGTCCAAAATTCTGGAGGAATTACTTGTGAAAAAGTTTTTGCTGTCCGCCACATTGTTTGTTGGAATCTTACTGAGCAACTCGAGTTTTGCCACGCCCATTCAGGACGCTCAGAAGTTGTACGCCAAAGGCGATTTTAAAGCCGCCGTTGATCTGGCAGCCGACATTGATTCTGCCGAAGGTCAAACCCTCGCCGCCAAAGCCAACAGCATTTATGCGGGCACCCAACCCGAAAACAAACAAGAACCACTGTATGCGATCTCTGAAAAATACGCCAACAACGCCATCAAACTGAACAGCAAGTACGCCGCAGGCTACTTCGAATTGGCTCGAGCGCTCGGGCGACTTTCGCAATTGCGCGGAACGCTGGCGGCGCTCTCTCAAGGACTGGGTACAAAAATCAAATCCAACCTCGAGACTTGCCTTGAGCTGGATCGCAGCAGCGCCTCTTGCATGGTCGCTTACGGTTTGTGGCACGCTGAAATTGTCGCCAAAGGCGTGGGTTGGGTTTACGGCGCAAACGAGGGCGCAAGCATCAACTTTTTTGACCGTGCCATCAGCTTTGAGCCGAAAATCATCATTCACCGCGTCGAATACGCCAAAGCCTTGCTGCTTTTAAACCGTGACAAGTTCAAAGCCGCCGCCAAAAGCCAACTCGAGATTGCCGTGAAGCTCGAGCCTCGTGATGCCGCCGACAAACTTGATCTGGAACGTGCAAAACGTGATTTGGCAGACTTGAACAAGTAAGTTTTAGGTATTTTTGAAGCTCGAGCAATCGCACCATAAAATGCGATCGACTCGAGCTTCTTGTATTTTAGAAATTCAAAACAGGGTAGAATCAACAAACGTGGAAACCCATAGAGTTCAAATTGGTTCGATCAGCCGCGACTTGCCGATCATCGAAGTTGCCCCTGGTGTCAGCGTGGCACTGTTCAATCTTCTTGGCGATACGAAGATGACCGAAGAGGCGGGCAAGTTGCTGGCGGCAAAACTTCCCAGTAATGTCGATGTTCTGATTACACCCGAAGTCAAAGCCGTGCCACTGGCGCATGTGATCTCGAGAGAGACTGGCAAGCCGTATATTGTGGCGCGTAAAACCGCCAAACCGTACATGAAAACCCCAGTGATACGCGAAGTGATTTCGATCACCACCGGCAAACCGCAATTGCTGGTGATAGACGGTTTTGACGTGGACATCATCAAGGGCAAAAACGTTGCGATCATTGACGATGTGGTCAGCACCGGCGGCACACTGCGCAGTTTATCGAGCTTGATGGAAGAAATTGGCGGGACGGTTGTGGCAACTTTGACCGTGTTCACCGAGGGCGACGCTCGAAACGATGTGATATCACTGGGTCATTTGCCGCTATATTTGAAAAAATAGTTTGCCTGACGTACTTCACTCACTTTGGGAGTAAGCTGAAACCCTCGAGCTTTAACTTTGGAGGTTTTATGAGCGTAGCAAGCCTTGTTGACACGTTTTCCTTGACTATCGGTGGTGTCACCCGTGACGTGCCGCTGGTTCGTCTGGCATCCAACCGCCGTTTACCATTGGTCGAATTTTTAGGCGATACGCAACTGTGTGAAGCCGCCGCTCGAGAATTACAAAAACTACTGCCCGACAACGCCGAAGTGTTGTTCACATGCGAAACCTCGAGCATTCCGTTGGTTCACGATTTGGCACAGATTTCAAAACTGCCGTACGAAGTCGCCCGCAAGCGCCGCCGTCCGTACATGAACGACCCGCTGATTCAAGAAGTTGCCAGCATGACCCTTGGCGTGGGTGAAACCTTGTGGCTCGACAAAAACCGCGCCGAAAACCTGAAAGGCAAACAAATTGTGATCGTGCTCGACGTGGTTGCCAGCGGTGGCACGATTCAAGCTTTAGAACGTCTGATTTTGCGATCTGGTGGAAAAATTTGCGCCAGGATTGCAGCGTTCAGTCAAGGAAAACCAAAGCTCGAGTTGCAAGTCGCGCAAGAATTACCGATTTTCGATGGCGTCGGATAAATCATCAAACGCGTATCATACCAAATTGCGGGGAACAGTCATGCTTTATCGACTGTTCCCCCGACCAACGGGAGTGGCAAAAACACGGCGTAAACGGGGTGAACGAAGTGATAGAGCGAAGCGACCATGCCCGACAGCGATCCCGCCCGTGAGCGCCCCAAGCCCGTCAGGTGCTGCTTTAAGGGGCAAGAAGCGCCCCAAGCCCGTCAGCGCGAGTAGCCCGCCAGGTGCTGTCTTACGAGCAAGAAGCGATGCCGCCCGTCAGGTGCATTTTGGCATCA
>JANMUC010000079.1:0-7426 GCA_031391225.1 Deinococcales bacterium | reverse complement strand
TATCGCAAGTCCAAAACCAGTCGCCCCGCCCAGAAACAAACCCAGAAGAGGTTCAACGCCAGCCACAATGTTAATCATGACCCAGGCGAGCAACGCACCAACTGCTGCCACCAAGCCTGCCACGCCGCGCCGCGCACCAATAACCACAACGCCAGCCAGCAGGGTCATCATGATCAAATCAAACCAAGTCACATCCACAGCTTCAGTATAACAAGGGATTGCCGATGTAGGTGGTTAAAGGCTTTAACGTCCGCGAACCGGATACCCCGCCTGCTCGAGCAACGTTTTGGCATCGGTCGCTTCATCGAGGCTGGCGAATCCCAAGCGCACCGCACCGCCCTGTTCGCGCATGACCAGCACCTCAATGTCTTTGATGTTAACCGCATTGTTGCCCAGCAGGGTTGTGATGCGAGCAAATTCGCCTGGTTGATCGGGAATTAAAACCACCACATCGTGCAGACCTGGCAACAACGAACGGCGCACCACGGGCAGACTGTCGCGGCTGCGTTTGCCTTCAGTGGCAGCCTCAAGTAAAAGTTCAGGCGTCTCGAGCATTGCTTCGAGTACCCCAAGTTCGGCGCGGTAACGGCTTATCGCTTCGAACACGGCGGTACGGTTTTCGACCACCATGTCACGGCTCATGCGGGGGTCGCCGGAAGCCACTCGGGTCAAATCGCGGAAACCACCAGCGGCAAGAAGTGCCAGACCGTCGCGGTCTTCGTGACGGGCGATAAGGCGCGTTAGGGCGAGCGCCGAGAGGTACGGCAAATGCGACACGGTGGCAACCAATTTGTCGTGTGCCAAAGGCTCGAGCACCACAGGGTTTGCGCCGAGCGCCGCCACCAATTCTTGCACCTTTTCGAGAATTGAGACTTGGGTTTGAGATGTTGGGGTTAAAACCCAAATCGCATTTTGCAGCAAACTGGCGCTCGAGTGTTGCACCCCAGCGCGTTCAGAACCTGCCATCGGATGCCCACCGACAAAACGTTCTTGAATAAAGTTTGGGAAGCTCGAGATTGCCTCGAGCAACGGGGCTTTGACCGAACCAACATCGGTCAGGATGGTCGTGTCGGACAAAAAAGGAATCAGTTGCTTGAGCAACCCAGGTAGAGCACGGACGGGCACGGCAAGAATCACCAGATCAACGCCTTTGACCCAATCGCCAATTGTTAAATGAGCCGCGTCGATTACGCCCAAACCAAGGGCGGTGGTCAACGTTTCAGGGTCGCTGTCCAAACCCAGAATTTCCCGCGCCAAGAAACGTTCTCGCAATCCCCTGGCGACGCTACCGCCGATCAAACCAACGCCGGCGATCAAAACTGACTCAAAGTAAATGGTGGCACTCATCCTGGCGTAGACGCTAACACGCTCACGCAAACGGCGTAAACTGTTCGTATGAATCTCGAAACTCAATTTTCTGAAGCCTTTGCCCGTGGACAATCGGATCGCGCCCAAGCACACACCGCCATCGGCGCGAAAGTGAACGCCTTAAAAACCGCACTCGAGCAAGCTGGTTTAGCGCTGAACGTCGAAACCACCGACTACGACGGCTTGTTTTTCAAGACTACCTCGGGTGCAGGAAAACCAGGTTGGTGGGCGTACCTGACAACCAACACGACTGCCGAAGGGTTGATGTACACCGTGCGGGCAGGTTTTGGACAGAAAAACAATCCAGAATTGCGTGACACCTTGCCTGACGAAACTTTTTCAAACCTTGAGGCGGCACTACAGGCGCTCGAGACGGCGCTGGTGAAGGGTGTTTATTATTTGGGGTTGTTGAAACGCTGAGCAGATCAAGCTCGAGGGAGCATTTAAAGTCCTCAAAAGTGAATTTTGCGGTACGTACGACAGCACAGCCTGATAAACTTTTTCTATGGAATTAGATACTTGGAAACCAATCAATCAACTCTCCAAAATTCGGGAACGCATCGAAAAATTGGGCACTGGCACGGGCATTTGGACGCCTGCTGCCGACTGGTTTGAATCCGACGATGATTTAATTTTGGTACTCGACGCTCCAGGCATCGACATGAGCACCATCGAGATTGCCCACGACGGCGAACTGGTTTCAATTCGTGGACAGCGCGAAAACCAAACGTATGGCGTCAGCTTAAAGCTCGAGCGTCCAATGGGCACGTTTGAACGCGAACTCGAAATTCCGCTGGCGGTACAGGCGGACAGTGCGGTGGCGCAATACCGTGTAGGTCAGCTCGAGCTACGGTTTGCCAAGCTCTCTCGCACCATCACCATCGAACCTGGCACACCACACGAATGAAGCTTTTGGCGCTCTTTTTTTGTCTGTTTTTGTACTCGAGCGTGTTTGCCCAAAACACGGATTTAGCCGTGATGCGCAGCAAGCTTGAGGCTGGCGATTTTAAGACCGTGATTGTCCTACTCGAGCCATTTGTGAAGCTCAAACCCAATGACCCTGACGGACATTTTTTGCTGGCACGGGCGTATTACTTGACGGGTGGGGCGCTCAATCAAGCCCGAGCCGAAGATCAAATTCGTTTGGCACTGAAGTTGGTTTCGTTTCGGGCAGAGTTTGAATGGCAATACGGTTTGATTTTGGAGGCGTTGGGTAAAGTCGATCAAGCGCTTTTGCACTTGCGAAGTTCTGTGCTTGGCGATCCTCGAGGGGTGTCGAACAGCAGTTTGTACCGCTACGCGATGGATTGGGGCGGTGTGGCGTGGCGCAAAGGCGATTTGCGACAGGCGCTCGAGGCGTTTCAGGCGGCAAACCGAATTGACCCCAGCCAACCCTGGGCGATGGTGCATCAAACGTCTTTGCATCTGGCATTAAAAGAAGCCCGTTTGGCAGAACCGTTGATTGTGCGCTGCCTCAAACTGCTCGAGGCAAACAAGTACGCCGCGAACCATCCAGTCTGGGCTGAAGCCTATTTCTGGTACGGGCAAACCCTCGAAGCGCTGTCGCGCTTTAATGACGCCAAAAGTGCGTACTTAAAAGCACTCGAGCATGACCCAAAATTTGGTCGCGCTCGAGAGGCGTTTGAGAATTTACGATCCAAGTAATTACGAATTTGAAGGTTTCTCGAGAACACCCGAATACAAGAACGCGGCGGCAAGAGCGCCGATGATCGGTCCAACCCAGTACAACCAGAAATTTTCGAGGTTTCCACTGACCAAGGCTGGTCCGATACTGCGGGCAGGATTCATGGCTGCGCCGGTTAGCGGTCCAATCGCCAGAATATCGAGCGCCACGGTTAAACCGATAAATAACGCGCCCATTTTGGGTCCTCGAGCATCGACGGCGGTGCCATGAATCACGAACACCAAGAAAAACGTGGTGATCGCCTCGAGAATAATGCCGCCAGCCACGGTCATGCTCGGGGCGAGCAAGGGTGTGCCAAGTTTTGAGGCACTCACCAGATCCGCAGGCATTGCCACAGTCAACAAGAACGCGGCTAAAATCGCGCCCACGCACTGCGCCACGATGTACATCAGCCCACGCACTGGGTCAACTCGACCCGTTGCCATCATTGCCACGGTCACGGCTGGGTTGAGGTGTCCACCCGAGACATGACCCGTTGCCGAACCAAATGCGGCAATGGTCAAACCGTGCGCCAGGGCGATGCCAACCAGCGTCCCGAGTGCGCCTGCCGCCGTTAATCCTGGCGACGCCACAATTGTTCCAGCACCAATAAAAATCAGGGCGAACGTACCAATAAATTCTGCGATCAACGCTGCCATAAAAACCTCCCCCAACAAGATTGCTCAGTGTAACCCATTCACGCGTATCAGATATCAAGATCGTGCTCGGGACGACTGGGATTTCACCAGTTGCGCCCCAAGAATTCTAACCGCCACCTCGAGTGCCCCAAATTGGACAAATCCAGTTTAAAACAAAACCTCGAGGCTCGAGAATGACGTGTATTGATCAGATCGCTTTAGGCTTGTGACCAGCATGTGACCACACGGCGCGTACATTTTAGGAGGAGGTTTTGAATGCAACGTTTTATCAAAAAAGTTTTCTTAATGTTGGTGATTGGCATAGGCTCGGTCAGTTTGGCTCAGCGTGAGGTCGTTGAAGAAAAATCGCTTTCATCCGGTCTGAGTACCCAAGCGCTGTATGAAAGCGACCCTTGCGGCTACCGTGTCGTTTGGATCAACTGGGACAGCAGCTTCAGAGCCAGCGATCTGAAGCTGGGTGACCGAGTGACCGCCATCAATGGCAAAAATATTGAGTGTCCAGCACCTGAATCTCAAACCGTCAGCGCCCAAGAACGAACCCAACAAATTCAAAAATTTGTACAATTTGGCTTGGGCAGCCTGAATGAGCACAGCGTCTGGCAACAAGCGGGACTTCAGGAAGGCTCAAGCCTCGTTTTGAGCGTTTTGCGTCAGGTGAACGACGGAAATGTTTCGCTCGAGATTCGGGGGACGGTGCGCAATAAGCGAAATTATTTTGCCGCCGACGGAACCTCGATGATGTCGCTGAACGGACCGATTGGACGCGAACGCGATGGTTTAAACCGACCCTGGAGTTTGTGGTACGAAGATTTCCAAAAATTCTTGTACCGTCCTTTGTTGGATGGTTGGGCAAACCGTATGGATTCACGACGTTTGCTGACCGAATTGCTCGAGGATCAACCGCGAATTGACTTGCTGCTGAAAAAGTACCCTGGAGCCTTTGCCCAAAGCGTCAAAACCGATTTTGAACGCGCCCGAGAGGTGCTCGAAGGTGAAGTCTTTAAGCTTGCCCCAAGTGATCTCGAGTACCGTCGTTTGGGCGAACAACGCGCTGAACAGGTCAAAGTCGCCTCCAAGACGGCTTGGGCAGCCATTAAAGCATCGCTCGAGTCGCAAACCATTCCAGCGTTTCCGAGTGCCAACCCACTCGAGCAACGCGCCAAAGTGGTGGGAAAAGTGGTCGCCTTACCAACCATCAAACAACGAGATTGGTTGAACGAGGCTGGACGCTGTTATTTGCATTCGGGCAACGCCACTGAGGGGCATTATTTTATTGACTGCCAGCAACCAGCCATGAACCGCATGTTTGAAGCCCAGTACCGTTATCAACGCAGCGTCAAACCGAAACTCGAGGAAAGCTACACCATGATTGCCAAAATCCTCGACGAACCCAGAATGCTGCTGATTGACGGACGGGTCAGTTTTGGTCTGATGCTCGAGCCTCTGGGCGTGATGATTGGCGAGGATGTCTTTGTGGATTTACGAATTGTGAAAAACAACGTCTCCCCTTTTGCTGACGAGGAGGCGCTCAAAAGCAGCAACCTGGCGCTGCCAGCAGACAATGCCAGTCCGCGCCAGGTGATTCAAACCATGATCGAAGCCATCAAATGGGGCGATGAAAAACTGTGGCGCACCTTGTTTGCCGAGTCCGAAGTTTGGATCGAAAATGGACGCATTGGTTATTCGCCGCAGCGTTCAACCAACGGCATGAGCGAAAATTGGATTCGGTCACGGCGTTTGATTCTCGAGTCTGTATTCGATGTTCGCGTGGCGTTTGTCAGCGCCGTTCAGGTTTTGGTGACGCCAGAGATGATTAAGAGCGCTCCAAAGGTCGAACAGGTACGGGTCGATATTCGTCATGTTGGTTTGTTCGACGGCGCGTACCGAAGTTTTGTCAACATTAGCGTGCATCCAGTTTGGGTCTTGCAACGCATCAACAATGGCGCTTGGCGCATCGTCAGCAATCAGGAATTGTAAAAGGGGATAACCATGAAAACTCGAGCATTCTTCATTTTTTTGCTGATCCTAATTTCCAGTCTGGCACTGGCGGCATACGATAAACGCATTTCGGAATTAAGGGTTCAGATCAAAGACGATCCAAAGCTTTCTGAACCAGACCGTAGCGCCCTCAACAGAACTTTTGAAGAATTTATCCTCGAGCGTAACCGTGCCTTCGGTGAAATGCTCGAGATTTTGAGCAGAACCAGCGTGGACAAACAAACCGATACTTTTCGCAACCGTGTGAACGCCCTAACTCAAGAACTCGGCAGGCGCAACAGCGATATGAGCAAATTGCCATTGCCTGCCTACAATTATTATCAAAACTTCCTGTTTGAAGAGTCGTTCTTTCTCGAGCGCCTCAAAAAATCGGCGCTCCCCGAAAACCGCGATGCCCTTGTCAAGTATAAATATGATCTTGGAGTTTACAGCGCCGGACTCGAGGTGGAATGGCAGGGCTTGCTTGCGAAAGACCAAACCTATGATGATCAAGAAAAAGCCGTCGCCAGGGATTTACGAGACACGCTCGAGGCGGTCATCAAAAAAGTGGCGGAAGACCGCAAAGAAACCATAGAAACCATGGTTAACGTTGCCAAAAAAATTCCAACTCCCCTTATTGGAACGATCTTTAAGACGGCTGCGACCCGTTTGACTGAAAAAATGCAATACATTCAAAAACGCATCAGGGACTACAAAGATTTGGTGTCTTACGAAGAAAACGGGATTTATGTGTTGTACGGCAGCACATACCGCACGACCAAAGAATTTGTCGAGAAAAACAGTTTCAGCAAAGCCAAAGAACTCTTTGACAAAGCTCGAGATGAACTGCGCAATATGTACGAGAACGGCACGCCCTCACAGCGCGACGATGGCAAAGAGCTTGCCGAGAATGCCTTAAAAATTCTCAGCAATCAACTGGGTGAAATGGAAAAAGTCTTCAATGAATTTGTGGTCAGACACAAAGGGAAATTCTTTGGACCCGTCGGACCTGACCTCGAGGATGCGTTGGTGGAAACCAAAGTTTGGGAAAAAGAAGCCGACGACATGAAACGTCTCGATCTCGAGGGGAAGTTAAGAGAGTGGCGCGACGAGGAGAACAAAGCCTTCCTCAGCATTGATTATTCACAGATCAGTGAAGCGCAACGCGAAGTCATAAAAGCAGAAGTCAAACGCAACCTCGAGGTGCTGCTCGATGCGATCAAAGAAGCCACACCAGTCGCTCTGAACGAAAATTGGATCATCAATTATGACCGTAAAGAATTGGCGAAGCGCTTGCTGGCTAAAGCCAATTGAGACTCGAGTAATGCTGTTTCAAACAACACAATCACTGCACAATAAAAACGTAAAAGGCTCGAGATTGAATCTCGAGCCTTTTAATTTGTCTGGTGTTTACGGGCAGCTTTGTCGCTTGTAGCCGCTCATGTTGCCACCGTTCAAGTTTAAATCTTTCATGATTGAATTGATCACCAACGAATTCGAGAGTGTGCAATCCAATGTTCCAGCGTATTCGGTGTTTAACGCCAGTTTCCCGCGTTTCACGTACTCTGCCAGTGGTCCACATTCACCAAACTGTTGACATTCTTCGTTCAAAATCCCATCGAATTTCTCAACCATCATCTTGCCCGTCTTATCTTTGAGTAAAACCTTATCTGGACCGTTCTTCTGAAACGCTGCCAGATTGTATTTGTGTGCGGTATCTGCCACCCAACCATTAAAA
>JANMUC010000074.1:0-2858 GCA_031391225.1 Deinococcales bacterium | reverse complement strand
CCAACCTCGAGCGTAATCCTGGCATTCACCCGTCAGCCGTGGTTCACGAGACGGTACAGCTCGAGGCGGGTGTTTGTCTGGGCGCGAATGTCGTCATCGCTCGAGATGCCAGAATTGGGTCTGGCAGTGTGATTGGCGCGGGCAGTTATATCGGTGAACGGTCAACTTTGGGCGCAGATTGCCTGATTCACCCAAACGTCACGATCTTGCACGATGTCCAAATGGGCGCTCGAGTTTTGGTGCAATCTGGCGCGGTGATTGGCTCGGACGGCTTTGGTTTTCGACGCACCGAGGACAAGCGCCATATTCGTCAGGAACAAATTGGTGGTGTACTGATCGAAGATGATGTCGAAATCGGGGTTCATACCGTGATTGACCGTGGCACGATCACCACCATTCGGATTGGCGCACGCACCAAAATTGGACCCGCCTGCATTATTGCCCACAACTCGAGCGTCGGCAGCGATTCCCTGCTGATTGGTGCGGTGCAACTGGCGGGCAGTGTCACCATCGAAGACCGAGTGGTGATGTGGGGACAGGTTGGTAGCGTCGGGCATATTACGGTCGGTAGCGATTCGATGGTGACCGCCCAATCTGGTATTTCCAAAGACCTGCCCGCTGGCGGCACGTACCGAGGTTCGCCCGCTCAATCCATCCGTGACCAGTTGCGCCTCGAGGCAAATCAACGTGAGATCGGCAGTTTGAAAGAGAAATTGCAAGCCTTGGCATCCAAAATTTCCGAACTCGAGTCCAAATAACGGACTATATAATTTGAAAGTAAGATTTTAGATGAATTGAATGTCGTTTTTAGAGCGAAAATAGCTTCTGGCATGATACGATGCGCCGTGGCATTTCTTGGGTGGGAGGCTTCGTGAATACAACATTGCAAAAACTCGCGGAGAATGCTGCGGTCAACAGTGCTATCCGCCCCTGGAATGGAAGAGGCGTCTCAAGTTGGATTCAGGGCATTGGGATACACTCGGGAGTCAACTCTCGAGTTCGTTTTTTGTCAGCCCCCAACGAACCGATTCGCATTCGCACCCAAAAAACCGAAATCATGCTGGTTGCCGAAAGCGTGATTGACACCACGCTCGCCACCAAACTTGGTTATCGCGGCGCTCGAGTTTCAACCGTCGAACACTTGCTGGCTGCCCTGTACGTGCTCGGGCATTGGCGCGGTTTTGTGATCGAGGTGGACGGTCCAGAAATTCCGATTCTCGACGGCAGCGGACTCGGTTGGGCGCTCGCCTTGGCAGAATTGACCCCAGAACCAACTCCAAATCCATTTAACCCTTACGACACCGCCGTCGAAATTCGAGGCGGTTACGTCGGACTGGAATCGTTCAAAGACGGCGAACCCATGCAAATCAGCGTCAGCGTCGGATTTGCCCACCCCGCCATCGGCGAACAATCTTGGACTGGTAAACAAGCCGATTGGTTAAACCTTCTGGATGCCAGAACCTTTGGCTTCGAGCGTGAAATCGAAAGACTCTGGGCTTCGGGTCGCGGACTCGGCGCTCGAGAAGACAACGCCGTGGTGTACAACGAAACCGGACCGAGCGTGCCAACCAGGGGTGCAGACGAAGTCGTGCGCCACAAAGCCCTCGATTTGCTGGGCGACTTGTACCTGGTCGGACGACCACTGCAAGCCCATGTGATTTCAGAACGTGCCAGCCATGAAGCACACGTTGCTTTTGCGCTCGAGCTTCGTTCGCAAAGTTAAATTCTTCTTATCAAAAACTGGTAGGGTGCGCCCCGCGCACCGTCGTTCAACTGCTGTGCGCACGGCGCACCCTACAAAACCAAAACATTTCAAGGTCACTATCAGTTCAACAAAGAAGCTCGAGAATAAAAATTCTCGAGCTTCTATTTTAATCGTCGCTGTACCGTTCTTGCTTCCACGGATCACCACGGTCATGATAGCCGTTACGTTCCCAAAAACCGCGTTCGTCATGGTCTAAAAACTCGAGTCCAGACACCCATTTGGCAGACTTCCAAATGTACAGGTGTGGGATCACCAAGCGCAGCGGTCCACCGTGCTCGAGCGGCAACGGTGCACCCTCGAGCGTGTGGGCGAAAAGATTTTCGGGGCGGTTAAAATCCGAGATTGGCAAATTGGTGGTGTACCCACCGTAACAATGGATCAACACGTGTGTGGCGGCTGGCTGAAGCGTCACTCGAGACATCAATTCTGGCACGGTGATACCCGTCCAGGTGACATCGAGTTTTGACCAATGCGTGACGCAATGAAAATCGTTGGTCAGCGTGGTTTGCGGCATGGCGTTCAACTCATCCCAACTGAATGCGGTTTCGGTTGCCAAACCCCAGACCCGAATCCGCACGTTTTCGGGTTCGATCCGAGGGCTAGGACCATAAGTCAGCACCGGAAAACGTTCGGTTAATGCCTGTCCTGGTGGGGTGCGGCTGGCAACATCATCGCTTGGTTTCTTAAAAAAATTTCCAAACATGTCCCTAAATTAGCATCAATAACTGAAGTTCGAGGTGGGCTGGGTTACGGAATCACTTTTCTCGAGATGACCCCGTTCAGTGTTAGGACAAACCCTGCCATGAACACACTGAACACCCCAAACCAATCACCAAACCGTCCAAACACCGTCAAGCCCGTCCTGGCTTGCACCAAACCAGTCACAATGGTTTCCGTGACTTGCGGTGCAACCGCAATCAAATAACCACTGGAATCAATCAAAGCACTCGAACCTCCAGCCGTCGCATGAATCACATCTCGAGCGTTCTCAACAGCCCGAAACGCACTGATTCGCTGATGCAAAACAGGGGTTGCTGTCCCGCCAGCCCAAAGCAAACTGTTTTGATACACCAGCACTTGAGCACCACTTCGT
>JANMUC010000072.1:0-1614 GCA_031391225.1 Deinococcales bacterium | reverse complement strand
TCAACCTCGAGTTTCAAGCCTTTAGCTTCAAGGTTTGGTTTCTCGAGCGCATCAATCCGCATCGCCGCCAACGCCGTAAAACCAGTCTTAAACGGTACAACATGCCCCAGTTGTCCAACTTCACGACCGTCAGACATCATGGGCGTTCCAGTTTCAAGTTTGTGCTCGAGGTTGACTCGCGCCAAAGTCTTATTGCTGTGACCCCTTGCGTCTAACCGCGCCATAATTTCCTGCCCGACATAACAACCCTTTTTAAAACTCACACCCTCGAGTAACCCACATTCCTGAGGCAGCATTCCCGTAAAACCGTCAATGTGAGCATTCGCCAAGCCTGAAACAATTCGTCGTTGCTCGAGGTTATCAGCCGAGAGTTCGGTTGTTCCTTGTGTGATAAAGGCTTGCCGCAATTCATCAAATTTTGAACCTAGAACATGCACGTCAAAACCAGCACCATTTCCGCGTTTAACTTCTGATACAAGCAACGTTCCAAAATCTGTTTCAAGCAATTGCGTACCGCTCGAGAAACCAAAACTCGAGACGAGTTCAAAAGTCTGCTCGCCACTGATATGTAAAACCCGAATGCGATCTGAAATATTCTCGAGTTTCACATCATCAAAGACAATGTATTTTTGAAGTCGTGCCATGACAACTTCGCTCAAATCGGACGCGGTTTGAAGGTAAATATCGTCTTTGCGACGGTAAATTCGGACGTCAAACTCGATCTGTCCTTTAACGTTCAGAATCATCGAACGCGCCCCGCCAGGGGTTGACAGGGTTTTGATGTTTTGTGCGACCTGCCCTTGCACAAAATCGAGTCTGTCAGTGCCAGTCACACGAATTGCGCCACTTGGAATCTGGGTGAAAAAAGCCATGACTCGAGTTTATTTCAGATGTGGGGTGACAATTGTAAACGGTGGCTGACGATACAGCTTAATATTCAATAAACGCCAACAATAGCTTATGAACCGTCCAGTGCCAATCAAACCTGCCGCAGGTCAAGAATCGGTCTGGGATTACCCACGTCCGCCGCGCCTCGAGTTAAGCCATAAGCACATCGAAATCGTTTGTGCTGGCGTCAAAATTGCCGATTCGACGCGTGCCTTTCGGGTGCTCGAGACGAGCCATCCGCCCGTGTATTACATTCCGCTCGCAGACATCAAACGTTCCAACCTCGAGTTGACGAACGGCACTTCGTTTTGCGAATGGAAGGGGGCTGCCAGTTATTACGGCGTGCGGATTGGGCAGCATTTTGTACCCGAGGCGGCTTGGTACTATCCTGAGCCAAGCAAAGCGTTTCATGCAATCAAGCATCATGTTGCGTTTTATGCTGCACGTATGAACTTGCTTGAAGGTGATGGTTGTTTTGTGGACGGTGAACGGGTTGTGCCACAACCTGGCGAATTCTACGGTGGTTGGATCACCAGCGATATTGTTGGACCGTTTAAGGGCGAGCCTGGCAGTCGAGGTTGGTAAGGCTCGAGCCACAAAAAAAGCGTCAAGCATTACGCTTGACGCTTTTAAAATTTGAGGATTACGCGGCTTTGGCGGCGCTGATTTTGTTGCTGGCTTTCATCAAACGGCTCTTTTTACGGGCTGCGGCGCGTTTATGCAATG
>JANMUC010000043.1:0-4024 GCA_031391225.1 Deinococcales bacterium | reverse complement strand
GTTCTGGACTGTTTGCTGTATACGGTCAGTTTTTTTATGCCCCTCAAATCCAACTCTCGAGTCTCGAGGTAAACCCATGAACATGATTGAACAATTGCTCTTAACCCCTGGTCCCACGCCCATCGAACCTCATGCGGCTCGAGCGCTTTCGTTTCCAATGAGGGGTCACATGGACCCCGATGTATTTGCGATCAATGCGCGTATTCAAAAGAATTTGCTCGAGTTGTACGGCGCGGGTGTCGATGCGTTCACGTGTTTGCTGGCGGGTACAGGTTCGCTTGGCATGGAGGCTGGGTTTTACAATTTGCTCGAGCCTGGGGACGCGGTTTTGGTGTGCGCCAATGGCGAGTTTGGATTCCGCATGGCGGAAATGTGCAAGCGCATCGGCGCGGTGGTGACGTTGGTCACCGCTCCGATTGGGCGTGCCATTAAACTCGAGGATGTGAAGGCGGCGCTACGGACACAAAAATTCAAGCTGGTGGCGGTGGTGCACGGCGAGACGAGCACTGGGGTTCTGAATCCTGCCGTCGAGATTGCGAAACTTGCCAAAGAACATGGTGCACTGGTGACCGTAGACGCGGTGACCACGGCGGGCATGATGCCGTACAAGATGCTCGAGTGGGGCATTGATTATGCTTACACGGGTTCGCAAAAGTGCCTCAGTGCGCCTCCTGGGGTTGCGCCTGTGGCGTTCAGTGCGGCGGCAATTGCTTGCGTCGAAAACCGTAAGACTCGAGTCCCCCTCTGGTATGCCGATCTCGAGGGGTTGCGGGCGTACTGGGATCGCCGTGAGTACCACCATACGGTGGCGGTGCAACTGCATTACGCGCTCGATGCGGCGTTGCAGGCGGCACTCGATGAAGGTCTGGAGGCTCGAGCCAAACGGGTTGATTTGGTTGGCGCTGCGACCTTGAAAGCATTGGCGGTGGCTGGTTTTGAAGCCTTTGTGCCGGAGGGAGAACGATTGCCAACGGTTTTGGCAGTTAAACTTCCAGATCACCTCAGTGATGTCAAAGTCCGTGCCAGTTTGCGCGAACAAAACGTGATCATCACGGGTGGGCTTGGTGAGACGGCGGGTAAAATCTGGCGTCTTGGTTTGATGGGTGAAGCGGCAAGACCAGCTTATTACGGGCGTTTCCTTGAGACGCTCGAGCGAGTGATTGGCGTTCCTGGGATGCTTGAGGTCTTCGAGCAGTCGTGTGCCATCGCTTAACGTGACGCATCCTCGAGTTTTCACGGTAAAGTGTTCTTGATGCCTTCGAGTTTTGCTTCATGGTTTTCGGGTTTAATGCTTGCCGCTTTGGGCGCGGCGGCGATGTTTGTCGTCACGCCGTTCCCACAGCGTTTTCTGGTGGCTTGTTTAATGGTGTTTTTGGTTGATGCCTTTGGTGGGCGTTGGTTCAGCTATGCGGCGGGTTTGTTGCTGGTCGTTGGGTTGTTCAACGACCCGACTGGGCACTGGGTTCAATTGTTTCCCTTGGTGGTTGGCAGCTTGTGGGCAGCGTTGTTGTTGCGCCATACCGAACCTGGTTTTTTGGGTGTGGGCTTAAGTTTTATCGGTTTTGCTTTGCCTGTGTTGGTGTTGGTGACACTTCGCAGCAAACTTGACCCAAATCTGACACTGCCGCTCGGCTCGAGGTTTTTAATGTATTACCTCTTGAGCGGCGCGATTGCAATCGTTCTCTCGAGCATTATCGCTTTTTTCTTGAGGCGCTCGAGCCAACCGAAAGCAGCAAAGACAAGCAAAACCTCAACGCCTCGGGTTCGAGTGCAACGATGAAATGATGTTGAAGCGAATCTCGAGTTTAAACGTTTTTGTGCGCATATTTATTTCAAAAGTGATCGAGGCGCAAGTTCCGTTGTTGGCGGCTGCGCTGGCATATTACGCGACGTTCAGTTTGTTCCCCTTGTTGTTGCTTGCGGTGGCAGGTTTTGGTTTTGCGCTTCAAGCCCGTCCAGAATTGCAAACCCAGGTGCTCGAGTTTATGCAAAACAGTATTGCGTCGGCGTTTCCGAGTGCGGCGGATTTACTGAATGACACGTTAAAAGACCTCAAAGTTTTGGTTGTGATGCGGTTTCAAGCCAACGCGGGTGCAACCGGTGCGATTGGTTTGCTGGCATTGTTTTGGGCAGCCAGTGGTTTTTTTACGGTGTTGCAAGGTGCATTGACTCGAGCCATCCCAGGGCAGCGCAACCGTAATCTGGTCATGCAGCGTATGGTGGCGTTTGTCAGCGTGTTTACCTTGGGTCCGTTGCTGCTGCTGTTGATGTCGGTTGGAACGGTGCTCTCGAGCTTGGGGAGCATTCCCGCGTTGGGCATCCTCAGAAGTTCCTCGAGCATCCTCTTGCCGCTTTTGGGGGCACTCGTCCTGTTTGCCCTGTCGTACCGCTTCTTGCCCGCCCACACGCCAGGCTGGAGGGCATCGTTGATTGCGGCTGTGCCGACGGCGTTGGTCTGGCAATTGGCGCGGCAAAGTTTGGGCTGGCTAACGCCGGTTGCCAATTTTCAGGCAACGTATGGTCTGCTGGCAGGTTTTTTATTGTTGCTGGCGTGGCTGTACTTGTCAATGTACATATTTTTGCTGGGCGGCGTTTTAACCGGAATACTCGAGCACCGAGAAATCGAACCGGAGGCACTTTTAGGCAACGCCTAAAGCCTTAAAAACCTCGCGCCAAGCCTCGAGCGGCAATGCACCCGAGAAAAAGTAACCACCGACCACAAAGGCGGGCGTACCGCCAAGCTCGAGATCAGCCCCGAGTTGATTGTCGATTTGCACTTGACTGAGGTACTTTTGGCTGTTCAAGCAGGTTTTCACACCGTTGGTGTTCGCACCGACGCCGCCAGCGATTTCGATCAGTTTGTTGTCAAGGTTTAAGCCAGTTAAACTTGCCCAGGAATCGTGTGCCGCACCGTACAAAAGATTGTGAAAATCCCAGTATTTTGTTGACCCAGCCTCAAAAACGCAGGCGGCGGCGCTGGCTGCCCGAAGGGCTTCATTGCCGCCAACGGTAATCATGTCGCGGTACACAAAACGTATTTTGCCAGAGTCAATAAATTCTTTTTTGATTTGAGTTAAGGTTTCGGTGGCAAACAATCGGCAGTAACCGCATTTAAAATCGGCAAATTCGGTCATGGTGATCTTGGCGTTTTGATTTCCGATGCTGTATCTCGAGTTTCCTGAAACATCGCCCATTGGCTTACCGACCACCCGAATGCGTTGTCCGTTGATGGTCGTTTCAATCACGATAGGCTTTAGTAACGTCGGTGATCCAGCAATGACGTTGTTTTTGCTTGAGGCGGAAATGCCCACCACCAAACCCAACATCAATCCTGCCACAACACCTGCCAATCCTGTCAGGATTGGGCTGATGCCGCTACGTTTGGAAGTTACGATTTCGGGTTCTGAATGTTCACGCATAACCTGATCCTAGCAGGAATTTTCATTTCCTTCGAGCGTCATTCATACTGATCAGCAGTAAACTCGAGCTATGAATCAATCCACAAACTGGCGCGAACTCGAGGAACGCATTGGCATCGAAGCGCTGCCTGCATTTCACAGACGGTTTTTGGCGGCTCGAGGCGTCGAAAATCCCGATGCCTTACCACTGCGACGGGTGCAACAAAATGTCGAACGAGAACTGAATAAGCTGGTGCTCGAGGGCAAGGCGAGCAAAACAGAGGAGACTTGGCTGGTCAATGCTGATGTGCTGCTAGGATTGATCTAATTTTCAAGCTCATTAAAGTCGTGGTATTCCGCTCCGTCATCCTCGAGTTCATCCTCAAAACTGTTTCCTGCTTTAAAGTCTTGGTAACGCGTCAGAAACCCTGAGAGTACCCTGTTAAATTCGTCTGGACACTCGAGCGGCGCATTGTGCCCGCCGCCGGAAATGGTGATAGTCGCATTGCGAACACCGGCCCCACTCGAATCGGTCACGCGGCCGCTGATTGTCCCGTTTGCCGCGGTCGGTATCTGGATGTTGACGGCCCCGTTTACATACACCGTCATCAGCGATGTCGCGTTAG
>JANMUC010000011.1:0-8999 GCA_031391225.1 Deinococcales bacterium | reverse complement strand
ATAACGGAGTGTTCCCGTTTATTCCGTCTGACAGCACCTTTAAGACCAACCCCTAAAACCCTTACGAGGTGTTTAAGGGGTCTTTTTATACCTTCTGGACATTCAAGAGCAAGAAGCGCTCGAGAAAACAAAGCAGGGATGAAAAGAGGTGAAGCACGTGTAACACAACACGAGAACGCCCGTGCAAGTCATCAATAAAAACCAATTCATTGCAGTACAGGAGAACCACCATGAAAACCATCAAATTGTTCAACCGTTACTTGATCGCAGCCATCCTTAGCGTTTTAACCGTTGTGGTCGCAACATCAGCCATTTCGAGCCACAGCAACAGCAAGATGCAGATTGTTGCAGCAGACGATTCTACAAAGGGTGGTACTGGCGGGTAGTTAGAAAAGATGTGGTTGACGGGGGTTAAAACCCCCCGTCAATGCTTTTATGTCAAACTGATTTGGGGAGACTTATGTGCTTCATTCTGTAACTCGAATTCAACTTGTTGCACGACACTTGATTTCTGAGCATCGTTATGAAGATGCTGCTCGGAGAATTTTGGATTTTATTTTGCGCATTCAATCGCAAGATCAATGGAAACCACTCTTGGATTGTTTGCAATTGATTCCAAAAGATGTTCCTTTTTCAAATGCCCAAGTCGCCACAGCGTATTCCAATGTTTTGATGGGCAATCGTATGGCTTCGGAATTGCTTGAGTTTACCGATCAAGTCGCCGACTTATTTGACGTGGAGTCAAATGCGCGAATTCTTGTTGATCGCGCATTTGTTTTATATCTTCAAGATAAAGATGATGAAGCCCAGCAAGCGATTTTTACTGCCCTCCCACACTTGAAAGGGTACTTACTCGGCGTTGCCTTTCGTCGTCTTGGGTTGACGCAATTTCGCCTTGGACAAGACTGGCAAATAAGTTTTGAGCAAGCAATAAAGTTACAAGATGGTCGTTCTCTTGGTTTAACATTATTAGATTTTGCGCATTGTCTTTCGAGTAATGGACAGCTCAAGCAAGCTCAATTGATGAATACTGATGCACTATCATATTCCCCACATGATATTTTTCATCTGGCTTGGTTGCGTTTTAATCTTGGTCGCAATGCCTTACGTCTGCAAGACCCCGAAGCTGAACAGCATTTTCTAATTGGTGAATATTTGACCCGTAAGCCTCAAGCAAAAGGCTTACGTTCCGCAGTTTTACGTGGTTTAGCAGCCTTTAGACGTACCAAAGGCGAATTTTCTCGAGCCGAGTTTATGCTCCGTCAAGCGATTGATTGCGCCATAGATACCGACGACGATTTAGTTGCAAGACAAGGGTTAGCACGCACCTTGAGGCTGTCAGGACAGTCTTCTGATGCGCTCGAGGTGATCGAAGCAGCCAATCATAAACACGGGGCTGTTCCAGATTCGTTGGTGATTCGAGCCATCACGTACTTGGCAATGGGTCGCAACAGCGAAGCCCAACAAGACCTTAAATTTGCCACACCACTTGTTGAAGCCAGCAGTCAACACCTTGCCATTATCGTAAAAGCCGAACTCGAGCGACGCGCTGGCAACACCGACGCCGCCCGTGAATGGCTGCAAAAAATTCCGCTCGAGACGCTGCAAACCAAAGAAGAAACCCGGGCTTTCCCAAACTTATTTAAATTGCTCGAGATTAAACCGGCGCGTTTAAAGTACATCAATCAAACCAAAGTCGAAGTGAACGCGCTGGGTGTGTTGCAAGTCAAAGTGAACGCTCGTCTTGTGCCGATTACGCCCACCAGCCGCATTGGAGAACTGCTGGTGTTCATGCTCGAGCAAGGCGGAACTGCCAGCTTGGAAGTGTTGACCGACGCCTTGTTCCCAGAGGCGATAGAGCACCTTGAACGAGATCGGGCGCGAAAAGCGATTTGGAAACTGACCCGCGATTTACGGCAAGTGCTGGGTTGGCAAAATTGTATTGTGGCGCTGCGCGGCGCGTATCAGCTTGACCCAAGCACCAAATGGGTTTACGACGCGGCAGACCGCAGTGCGAAAACCAAAGGCTTTCTGTCAGGCATTTATAGCGATTGGGTGCTCGAGACCGCCAGAGAATTTAACAATGCCAGCTAACAAATTGGCAGTACCGTCAAAGCTCAAGCGTCCAGCCTGACCTCGCGGTTATTTTCTTTGATGCCAAATTTTGTTGCATCAACGTAAGTGTTTACAGCCCTAAACCTGAGTGTTATACACTCAGATTTATAAAAGTAGACGTTTGGTAGACGACCATGTTGCCTAATGCAGCACAAGTCCAACAGCAAAACAGCTAACCGCAGGGGAGGGCGGAACACGGACAAGGCAACTCGAGGTTTGGCAGTGACCGGCGAAACTCGAGCGACCCCTTAAGACCCGATTAAGACCCTGAAATTTAAGCTCTGAAAAACAAAAGGAGGCGCACAAAACGATCAGCACCAAACCAGCAACCCTCACCTCGAGATCAAAACCCTCAAGACCGCAACGAACCACACGGAGGCTGTATGAAAACAATCTTGCAATACAAAACAATCAAATGGCTTGTCCTCTCGAGCTTGATGGCAGGCGCGTTAACCGCCTGTCCAGACGCAGGAGGGACAGCAAGTTTTGAAGTCACAGGTACGTCACTCGGCACAACATTCGTGGACGGCACACAAATTCAACCTGCCGAAGCGATAGTCAAAAACATCAGCAGCACTGCTGGAATGCCACCACAAGTTTCGTTTAATGTTTCTTCGGACTTGGAATTTTTAAGCCTCGAGAGTAGCCTGTACGCTTGCGACCAAACCAGTGAAGTGCTGCTGACCTGTACTGCCAAGGATGGCGCGAAACTCGAGGGACAAACGCAAACCAGTTTGAAGCCATTGTTTGATCTGGTCTATAAGAATGTTGACGCACCCACGGCATTACAAGCAAGAACACATTTACTCAACCTGCCAATCAGCATCAACAGCGCTGTGCTCATAAACCCAGTCGTACTTGCTGCAAGCACAGTCACGGCTGCGGCATCAGGTTTTGATCTTATTATTGATAAAACCGTATCTAAGCCGTTTGTGGTTGATGGAAGCGGCAACGGAAGCGGTGAATTTACAATTACGGCAAGCCTTGCAAACTCGACTCCGTTACCAAGCTACGTCAAGATTCAAGACCCACCGTTGCCCGTTGGATACACTTATGACCTTGCTTCAATCATCGCTGCTAACCCTGCTTACAATTGCTTAGTAACATCACTTGGATTTCTTAGCTGCAATCTAAAACCCGCATTTGTGGCAGCAGGTGCACCATACCCACCGTTAAAAGTGACTGTCAAAGTAACAGGATTAACGAACTTAAGCACACAACAAAATTGCCCCTGGCTTTATCCTTTGCTGGGCGATACGGTCAACAACAACAACCACTTAGGACCAGCGCCATATGCTAAACCATGCACCAAATACCAACCCACCAAAACTGATTTGGCAATCACGAAAACCCAAATTGCCCCGCTTACAACACCAGCCAATTCGTTTTACTGGGGCTTGCCTGGTAAATACCAAATTGTTGTCAGCAACACCACAGGTTTCGCTGCCAACGGTCCAATTACGGTTTCAGATGTTTTAACTAACATTCCGACTACTGCCGTACTCGCATTTACTCCAACTTTGGCTTCCATTTTTCTAGCCTCCGATGGTTGGACAATTGTTGGAACGACAGCGACGAACGCCAACGGATGGGTCTGCACTGGCGTGTATCCAAACATTACTTGCACACACCCAGGACCTGTTCCTGCGAATGGATCATTACCACCGTTGATTTTGGGTGTGCAAGTTAAACCAGAAAATCCAGCCCTAGCCCAAGGCGAAACCAACTGCGCTAGTTTGGTCAATACCAGTCCAGTTGGTGTTCCTACTCCCATCGCCTACAACGACGCGAACAACCAAAACAACAAAAGCTGCATTGACAGCCAAAACATGGCGCTCGAGCCTTTTGATGTTGCCATCACCAAAAAGCACTTGAACACCAGCGTGACCCCTGGAGGCGTGGTCAACTATGCCCTGAACGTGCAAAACATTGGCGCTGGCGACGCACCAGGTCCAATCGTGGTGACTGATACCTTGCCAGCAGCATTCTCGAGCACCCCAACCCCAACTTGGAGCGTCACCCCAGCAAGTGCCGCCACCTGCACTACGGTTGCCTTTCCAACCATCACCTGCACCTCGAGCGGGTCATTACCAGCAGGCGCAAGCTTTGTGATTAACATCAACGCGACCACCAACAGCAACGCTCCGCTCGATGTCGTGAACAAAGCGACAGTCTCGAGTTACCTGAACAGCAGCGACTCGAACTTGCAGAACAACACCTCAAGCGATGTTCTTGTCTTGACATCTCCGATCAATTTGCATCATGCCGAATCGGTGGTGCAAGCCGCGAACGGTGACTTTATCGTGGTTGGCTCGAGCGATTCTGTAACACTTGGTAAGCAATTTTTGGTTCGTCGTTACGATCCTACTGGCACAAGTGTGATTTGTCAGGATGAACAAAGCTTTAGTGCTGCCAACGATTCCGCGATGGATGTCGCGCTTGACAGTGCGGGTAATATTGTGGTGGTTGGTTATGCGCACCTGATTGCCACTACCGATATGCAGGCTGTGCTAATGAAATACACGCCAAGCTGCACTGTGATGTCTGGTTTCCCTGTCTATGTCGGTACGCAAACCGATGGCAATTACGATACGTTTACCAGCGTTGCAATTGACCGTAACGACAGAATTGTGACTGGTGGTTTTGATAATCGCACTCCTGCTGTGCGTGATCGTTTCGTGGTACATCGTTTTAACAGTAACGGTATCTCAGACAACACTTTTGGCACTGCGGGGCGAGTCGAAACCGATGTAATGAGTGTGCTTGGCTTGAGTTCGTTTTCTCAAGGTGTGAACGACGTGTTGATCGAAGAATCTAGTTCTTCATATCGCATTTACGCTGGTGGGGTCATCCGACCAGGCGGTACGATTACCGCGATAGCCCGTTACGACGTATCTGGTAACTTGGATAATTCCTGGGGTGGTGTTGGTGCGATTCAAACCAATATTCCAAGTACAGGTGGCAATCAATTGTACGAAATGGGATTGCAAACGATCAAAACTGCCGCAGGCTTAGAAACATTCTTGGTTGGTACAGGTACGCAATGCGTAAACGATTGCGTAGGTGAGACCGATCCAAACAAAAGTTGTTTTGTAATTCGCTATGACCTTACGGCAGGTGCGATTGACACAAGCTTCGGCTCGAGCAGCGGCATCACCAGCTTTGGGGCTGCCAACGCAACCGATGGTAAAACTTGCACAGGCATTTCGATCAACAAAAACACCAACGAAATTGCTGTCGGCGGCAGCACATACAAATCCAGTAACGGTTTAGATTACATGGCAGGAATTCTGAACGCCAACGGCGTGCTTGGTTCACTGATACTTTATGGCAGCAATAATCCAAACTTTTACAGCAGTCTGCCAGCCGTAGCTCCGCGAGCTGATGCGGGTTGGGGAATTACGTGGACTGTTTCAGGGAAGATCATGACCGTTGGTTATTCTGACCAAAATGCAACCAACAAAGACGAATGGGTGGTAAAACAGTACCCTTAAACGAAATCAATTTGTGATACAGAACGGCAAGCCTTCAAACGCTTGCCGTTCAAACAAGAAACACCCCAGAAACCAATCTGGTCTCGAGCCTCAATAAAAACTTCGAGATCAGAATTCAAAACTTTTCAGGAAGGAACGTATGCAAAAAAAGTTTCAAATCTTGGCACTCTCGAGCGTTCTGATTGGGGCATTAACGGCATGTCCAACGCCCACACCGATAACAACAGCTTGCAATTCCAGCACTCCAGGTTTGGTTGGGGTTCAAGTTGGCTCGAGTGTCGAATACACGTTTCAAGGTTTTCTCAGTGCGTCATTTGGAAGTTTACCAACTGGGACTGGTTTTGCTGGTAAAGTCAAATACGCTTTCCCACAACCGTTAAACAACACAAACTCAATCGGGATTTACGCTGGCAACTATTTGGATTTGCACGTTGGGTCTGATTACGTTTTGAGCATTTCGGCTCGAGTTGGAGTCGAGAATTTTTCGACCACCTTAAATCCCCTCGTTACAGATACTTTTGATTTGGCAAACGATGTGTTCATGAGCAGTTACGTCGGCGGACTGCAATTAAAATCGCTTGGTGGAATGTGGGTCAAATTGAAAGACTTGAGCAACAATCTTTTCTCAGACACAGCATTGCCAGGAACAAATTTAACGACTCTTAGCTTTACGTCCGCCGAACTGATTTTAACGGATATCAATGGTGTCACTTTAACCAGTCCACTTTGTCCATGAAAAGAACGAAACTCGAGATTTGCATTGTGCTGTCAGCTATCAATCTCGAGCATTGATGCTGTAAAAACCAAACCCATCTCGAGCGTCACGCCCGTTGCGGGTTGTGCGACAACAAAATGCGGGGCTGGATTGTTGAACGTCAAAGCCGCTTTAACCCCTTAAGCGCTCGAGTTACCGCACCAATTTTGACCTCCCAAACCTTTTAGGTTGGGAGGTTTTTCTTGTGCTGCTCGAGCTTTAAGCCCTTATGACCTTATTAAGGGGTGGGTTCGTATTCTCTTGTCATCAAACGCGGAACCCCGCAGAAAGCAGGAAATAAATGAACCAGCACACAAGTCGGTCAACGGCACTCGCAATCTCAAAACAGGAGGTCGGAATCATGAAAAACACAAAAAACGGACTGCTCAAATTACTCTTCGGCGCATTGGTCATCTCGAGTTTCGCAGCGTGTAATCAAATACCAGAACCCGTGGTTTTGGACAACGGCGATGTGATTGTTGCCGATGACGGCTCGAGCCTCAAAATTCCTGGGATTACTCCAGTTGGTGATGTCGCAGAATTACAACCCAGCGATGCGGTAGCGCAAAAATGGGTCTTTCCACAAGAATTTCCGAAAGCCTGTAACACCAGCGCCAACATTGTTAAAAACCCGAAATTTATGCTTGGTGTCGTCGGCTCGAGCAACATGCCACCGGCAACAATTGCGAATTGGCAGCAAGCCAACGGCACACCGCAAAGCAGTGGTTGGGTGATGGGACACGGCAATCCTGTGTACGCGCAAATGTGGGGTTACAAGGACGGTGGCGAAGCAATCCGTCAAGTGGGTGTGCCATTCACTGCTGGCAGTTACGACGTGTACATTTCAGCAGTGCAGTTTAACGAAACCACCAGCGTCACCCCACTGCGTTTTAGATTGCTTGCCTCGACTGGCGTTGTCGCTAACCCTTGGCTTGGTGCGGCAGGACCACAAATCATTGACGATGCGGTTTCAACGTCAACCACGCCCTACCAAACCACTTGGAAGAAATTTGGTGCTTACACCATTACTGTTCCTGTTGGCACGAACACCATCACCATCGCCTCGAGCAACACTGTACCAACCGCTCAAGCCGAACCCAGAACCGTGTCATGGGGACGTTACGACAACGTTTGTATTCTGCCCAAACCACAGCCCGAAAAAGCCGACATCAGCATCAAAAAAGACCTTAAAGCTGCACCGCTCAATGTTGGAGGACTCGAGCAGTATGTTTTGACCGTGAACAATGCAGGTCCTGGCTCGAGCAGCACGCCAGTTACCGTAACCGATGTTCTGCCAGCAGGTTTAACCCTCGACTCGAGCTTTTTAACCACACAAGGCAATTGGAATTGCAGCGTTTCGGGTTCGACGATCACTTGCGTTAGCAACACCCCAATCGCCAGTGGCGGGTCGGAACAAATCGTGATTCCGGTGCTGGTGACGGCGCAGCAAGGCGCAATTAAAAACTGTGCTTCGGTCAGTGCGTTAAACGATTCGACCCCAGCCAACAACGAGGCTTGCAACACGTCAGACGTTGCACCAAAACCAATTGATATCGCCATCAAAAAGCAGTTGCTGGGTGCGATAACCCTGCCAGCAGGCGGCACAGCAACTTACGGTTTGACCGTCGCTAACCTTGGCGGGGCAATCAACGCTGGTCCTGTGACCGTGACCGACATGCTGCCAACCGGTTTGAGCTTGACCAGCATTCCAATGCCAACCAATTGGAACTGCGCCGCCAGCACCCCAACAATTCTAAGTTGCTCTTACACGGGTTCGTTCGTCATCCCAAGCGGTTTTACCAGCAACATCAACTTTGGCGTCAACGTATCGCCCAAACTGCTCGGCAAAGTCGAAAATTGCGCTCTCGTGAACGTCGCTGGTGATACGCAACCTGCAAACAACAAGTCTTGCACCATCAACAGCGTCAAGAACAAAGTCATTACCGATGCGATAGCCGTGGCGCTCGAGGATGGAATTGCACAACTCGAGACGGCAATCGAAGCCAGCGCTGACGAAGTTTCAGCAACCCTCAAAGCAGGAAGTGGTTTGAAAGACACCCTGAAGACCCAAGTTCGTTTGATGCCAGACATTGCTTTAAACCCACTGGCAACCGGCGAGAACGTCTTCCAACTGGTGGACACCACCATTAAGGACTCGAGCTTCACGATCAGTATTGACTGCCATATTTCTTATCCACCACTGAAAGCCCATTGCAGTATCAGCCTTCTATAAGTCCAACACTTTAGCCCATAACGCCTGCACAAATTTTGTGCAGGTTTTTTTATGCCTCGAGTTTAGTTATAAGCACTGTCGTGGTCCGTGAAAATCCCAAACAATTGGATACCATTCCCGACACGTTTGGCAGAAAGTCGGATTTTTTGGGAAGCCCGCAACGTGTAGTAATCCTTGTCCTCAATCCATTCCCAGTGCAATCCCTGATCTTGATGAATTTGCTCCCAAGTCATTTGACGTAATTTTCGAAACGTTCCCATGACTTTTGCCAAATCGTTTTTCTCGAGTTCAAAAAGGTCTTTTTGGAAATCTGGGTCGTTTAAATCAAGTTCGATCATGATTGTTGTGTCTTTGTTTTATTTTTTTCGCGTTTCTCGGCAAGTTTAAGTGCTTTACTGAACAG